>NZ_JAXCWB010000001.1:0-267948 GCF_034045305.1 Frigoribacterium sp. CFBP9029 | reverse complement strand
TTCCCGGCCAGGGGGGGGGGGGCAGGGCGCCCCCGCCCCCGATGACGGGAACCCGCCGAAGCCACGGGGGCGCGGGTGACGGGCCCGCCGGAGCCGAGGAGGCGCGGGTCGCGCACGAAGGGCCCGCATCCGACAGGCGGATGCGGGCCCTCGAGAGGTGCTGCTGCTTACGCGGGGAGCACGAACTGGATCTCGAGCGTGACGGTCACGTCGTTGCCGAGCGTGAAGCCGCCGGCCTCGAGGGCCGCGTTCCAGGTGACGCCGAAGGCGGTGCGGTCGATCTTGGTGGTCGCCGAGAAGCCGAGCTTGGTCTGGCCGTAGCCGTCGACGACGAGGCCGCCGAACTCGCTCTTCAGGGTGACGGGCTTGGTGACGCCACGGAGGGTCAGGTCGCCGTGCACGAGGAACTCGTCGCCGCTCTTCTCCTCGATGCTGGTCGAGACGAAGGTCATCTTGGGGTGCTCCTCGGCCAGGAAGAAGTCGCCGGTCTGCAGGTGACCGTCGCGGTCCTTCTGGTTCGTGTTGACCGACGCGACGTCGATCGAGGCCGTGACCTTGCTCGCGGTGTGGTCCTCGGCGGTGACGAGGGTCGCGTCGAACGACTCGAAGCTGCCCTTGACCTTGCTGATGGCGAGGTGACGGACGCTGAAGGAGACCTCGCTGTGCGTGGGGTCGAGGTTCCAGGTGCCGGCGGGGATGGTCTCGGTGGTGATTGCCATGGTGTTCTCCTGTTGGTCTGGGTGACTGATGTGACGATGTCCGGTGGTGCGATGACGTCTGGGGTTTCGGTGACGTGTCACCGAAGGTCGGTACGAGTATATGCAAGTGCATCCACCCCTGACGAATTCCCGTGACGCCGGGTTTCTCCGCGCAGGGTCGCTCAGGCGGGTCGCTCGTCGGGCGAGACCGTCTTCGACGGGTCGGTCTCGGCGAGGTCGCCGAGCGCCGCGTCGATCGCGGTCATGACCTCGGCGGGCAGCTTCACGCCCGCGGCCTTGACGTTGTCGCCGACCTGCTCGGGTCGCGAGGCGCCGATGATGGCCGACGCCACGTTGTCGTTCTGCAGCACCCAGGCGATGGCGAGCTGGGCCATCGTGAGGCCCAGATCGGCGGCGATCGGCTCGAGCTTCGCGACACCGGTGAGCACCTCGTCGGTGAGGAACCTCTTGATCGAGCTAGCGCCTCCCTTGTCGTCCGTGGCGCGGCTGCCGGCGGGCAGCTCGGCGCCCGGCTTGTACTTGCCGGTGAGCACGCCCTGCGCGACCGGCGACCAGACGATCTGGCCGAGACCGTGCTGCTTGCTGGTGGGCACGACCTCCTGCTCGATGACGCGCCAGAGCATCGAGTACTGCGGCTGGTTCGAGATGAGCTGCACGCCGTACTTGACGGCCAGCTCGTGCCCGGCACGGATCTGGTCCGCGTTCCACTCGCTGACCCCGATGTAGAGCGCCTTGCCCTGGCGGACGACGTCGGCGAACGCCTGCATGGTCTCTTCGAGCGGGGTGTCGGCGTCGTAGCGGTGCGCCTGGTAGAGGTCGACGTAGTCGGTGCCGAGACGACGGAGCGACCCGTCGATCGACTCGAGGATGTGCTTGCGGCTCAGCCCGACGTCGTTGTGACCGCGGGGCCCGGTCGGCCAGTACACCTTCGTGAAGATCTCGAGCGACTCGCGACGCTCGCCCTTGAGCGCGTCGCCGAGAACCTGCTCCGCCGCCGTGTTCGCGTACGCGTCGGCGGTGTCGAAGGTCGAGATGCCGGCGTCGAGCGCGGCACGGACGCACCGCGCGGCGACGTCGTTCTCGACCTGCGAGGCGTGGGTCAGCCAGTTGCCGTACGTGATCTCGGAGATCTTGAGGCCGCTGTTTCCTAGGTATCTGAAGTCCATGTCGTCAAACTACGCGCCTCGGGTGGCCGACGGGCTGCCCCCCGACCGGGGGACGTTAACGGGAGATGACGGGAAGCTGGCAATTCCCCGGCAGCCGGGGGATCCGACCAAACCGATTTTCGAGCACCCCCCGAACCGGTGCCATACCCGAGGTGAGAACCCTCGGACGAGGGGCGCCGCCGACTGCCGCCCCGGCGCCGACCCCGAATCGCGCGACCTGCTGAGCATCACGCTGCTCGACGACACCCACGACCAACCCGACCTCTTTTGACAGGAGAGTGACCCGTGTCGACTGACCCGACGCACAATCCCGACCTGCTGGCAGCCGGTGAGCCCGCCCCGCTGCTGACCCCGCAGGCGCCGGCCTCGCCCGAGACGTTCGTCCCCAACCGAGGAGGCGCGGCGACGGCCGGCGAAGGACTCGCCGGCTTCCAGCTCCCCGACTGGTCCGCCCTCGAGTGGATCGGCTACTCGTCGCTCGTCGTCATCTCGCTGCTGCTCACCGCGGTGGCCGTCTCGACGCTCTGGTGGATGCTGCACGCGTGGCGCTCGAAGGACAACCTCGAGGGCAGCCAGTTCAGCGAGGACCCTCTCGACGCCGCGCACTCCTTCACCTTGCTGGTGCCGGGTCGGCACGAGGAGGAGGTCATGGGCCAGACCCTCGACCGACTCGCCCTGCAGGACCACCCGGACTTCGAGATCATCGCGATCGTCGGTCACGACGATCCCGGCACCGAGCGCGTCGCCCGCGAGGCCGCCGCGCGCCACCCCGAGCTGATCCGCGTGATCGTCGACTCGAGCGTGCCGAAGAACAAGCCGAAGGCCCTCAACCTCGCGCTGCAGTCGTCGCGGGGCGAGATCGTCGGAGTGTTCGACGCCGAGGACGAGGTCCACCCGCGCCTCCTGACGCTCGTCGACTCGCGTTTCACCGAGACCGACGCCGATGTGGTGCAGGGCGGCGTGCAGCTGATGAACTTCCAGAGCAGCTGGTGGAGTCTCCGCAACGTGCTCGAGTACTACTTCTGGTTCCGGTCGCGTCTGCACTTCCACGCCAAGGAGAAGTTCATCCCCCTCGGCGGCAACACGGTCTTCGTGCGCAAGGAGTGGCTCGACTGGTCGGAGGGCTGGGACGCCGAGTGCCTCGCCGAGGACTGCGAGCTCGGGGTCCGACTCTCGAGCGCCGGTGCGAAGGTCGTCGTGGCCTACAGCCCCGAGGTCGTCACCCGCGAGGAGACCCCCGGCACCTTCGTGTCTCTGCTCAAGCAGCGCACCCGCTGGAACCAGGGCTTCATGCAGGTCTACGGCAAGGGCGAATGGAAGAAGCTCCCCCGACTCCGTCAGCGTCTGATGGCCCGCTACCTGCTCACCATGCCCTTCATCCAGGCGGCCACCGGGCTGATGATCCCGATCTCGATCGCGCTGATCCTCACGGTCAAGGTCCCGACGGCGATCGCGCTGGTCTCGTTCATCCCCCTGGCGCCGACACTCGTGCTGCTGGCCGTCGAGTTCACGGGTCTCCGCGAATTCGGTCGCACCTACGGGCAGAAGGTCCGGGCGCGCGACTACTTCCGACTCGTCTGGGGTCTGCTGCCTTACCAGATCTTCCTGGCCCTGGCCGCCGTCCGGTCCGTCTGGCGACAGGTCCGAAAGCTGAACGCCTGGGAGAAGACGGAGCACACGGGCGCCCACCGACCTGCCGCCGTGCCCGCCCCGCTCGGGCACGCCGCCCCGACCCCGACGACCGACGCGGCGGGCCGTTCGACCGACGACCTCGCCCTGACCGGAGGTGGTGACCGATGACCAGCATCCTCGACCGACCAGCCGACACGACCGTCGCACCGGACGCACCGATCCGGCCGCGTCCGGCCGAAGCGGATCGCGCCCCCCGGGTGTCGTGGCTCCGACGTCACGGCGCCTCTCTGCTCTGGCTCCTGCCCGTCCTCGCCGTCGCCGCCGTCGTGCAGAGCCTCAACATGGCCGGCTCGCCGCAGCGGATCGACGACGAGGGCACCTACGTCGCCCAGGCCTGGGCCGTGCAGAACCTCGGCGAACTCGCCCATTACACCTACTGGTACGACCACCCGCCCGTGGGCTGGCTGCAGATCTCGGCGTACACGGCCCTGACCGGCGCGTTCTCGCGCTACAGCATCGCCGTCCTGGCGGGCCGCGAGGCCATGGTGTTCTTCACCGTCGTCGCGGTCGCCCTGCTCTGGGCGCTGGCCCGCAGGATCGGGCTGAGCCGCGTGGCCGCCTCGGTCGCCGCCCTCGTGTTCGCCGTCTCCCCCCTCGCCGTGCAGTTCCACCGCACCGTGTACCTCGACAACGTCGCGACCCCGTGGCTCCTCGCCGCCTTCCTGTTCGCCCTGAGCAGGCGGCACCAGCTGGCCGGCTACGCGGCGGCCTCCGCGTCGTTCGGCATCGCCGTCCTGTCGAAGGAGACGTACCTGCTGGCCCTGCCGTTCCTGGCCTGGGTCATGATCCGGGGAGCCGACCGCTCGACGCGTCGGTACACACTGTCCATCGCCTCGGCGCTGCTCGTGCTGATCGGCCTCTCGTACATCGCGCTCGCCGGGGTCAAGGGCGAGCTGCTGCCGGGCGCCGGGCGCGTCAGTCTGCTCGAGGGGATCACGTTCCAGCTCGGCACCCGCGAGTCGAGCGGCTCGATCCTCGACACGGGCAGCCTCTTCTTCGCCACCGTGTCGCAGTGGTGGCAGCTCGACATGGTCGTGATCGTGCTGGGCGCGGCGGCCTCGGTCGTCGGCGTCTTCCTGACGAGGGTCCGGCCGATCGCCGTGATGATGGTCTTCCTCATCGCGTTCATGTTCCGCCCGGGCGGCTATCTGCCCGTCCCCTACGTGATCATGATGCTGCCGTTCGCGGCGCTGCTGATCGCGGCGGTGTCGGACTCGGCCGTGCGCTCGCTCCGCGCCCGACGCGAGAGCCGGCTCGGCACGGCGGCCGGCCGCTCCGGCGCCGTCGTCTGGGTCGCCGTGACCGCGGTGGCCGCCGTCGCCATCGTGCCGCTCTGGACGACCCAGCTCCGCGGGTTCTTCCTCGCGGACCTCGACGCCCCGATGCGCGACGCGCAGGGATGGATCTCGGACAACGTGCCGAAGGACAGCCGACTGCTCGTGGACGACGCGATGTGGGTCGATCTCGTCGACGACGGATTCGCTCGGGACAACGTCATCTGGTTCTACAAGCTGGACACCGACGGCGCCGTCCGGGCGCAGTCGCCGAACGGCTGGCGCGACAGCGACTTCATCGTCACGACCGAGTCCGTCCGCACCTCGGGCGGCTCCTCCGAGGGCATCCGTCAGGCCCTCGACAACTCGACAGTCGTCGCGTCGTTCGGCAGCGGCGACCAGGAGGTCGACGTGCGTCGCATCGACACCGACGGGGCCGCCCAGGCCGCGACCGACGCCGACGCCGACGCCGCGGCCCGATCGCAGGTCGGTCGCGAACTCGCCCAGAACCCGTCGCTGCAGGTGTCCGACGTGTTCCGCCAGGCGCTCACCGACGGCCGGGTCGACCCGAGGGCGATGATCGTCCTGGGTCAGCTCGCCGCGGCCGGCCCGATCAGCGTCGCCGACCCCGCCTCGCTGCCGGGCGAGTCGGAGGGGCTCTTCCGTCAGCTGGAGATCATCCCCGCCGACGGTCGGTCGGTCGACGATCTGGCCGCCGTCGTCGACGGACTCGGATCGACCTACGCTCCTGTCGGCGCCGACCCGACCGATGACGGCCTGATCGCCACCTGGTCCGCCCTCCCGCCGAGCGGCCTGCTCGGCTGAGCCGCACGGCGGCGCGTGGTCGATCCGACGCGCGCCGCCCCTCCTCCCGCCGGCTCCTCCTCGAGCCGGATCCCGACCGGAAAGGAACCACCTCATGGCACCCGCCATCAGCACCATCCGAACCCCCGCCTCCTCCCGCCGCCGACTCACCGCCGCTCTCGCCCTGGGCGTCGCCGCGACCGCCGCCGTGGCCGCCTCGGTGGTGGGAGTCTCGCCCGCCCAGGCCGCCGAGGGCGACGGCTGGGTCCGTGTCGGCCACCTGTCGCCCGACACCAAGTCGGTCGACGTCACCCTCACCTCGATCAAGGGCGGTCAGGTCGTCATGGACCTCGACGACGTCACCTACGGTCAGGTCAGCCCCTACGAGGCGCTGCCCGCGGGCACGTACGTCGTCTCGATGACCGCCGCCGACGCACCGGCCGCCGAACCGGTGATCAGCACCAACGTCACCGTCGAGAGCGGGCAGCCGATCACCGCGCTGGCGTACGGCGAGAACGACGACCTCCAGACCGAGGTCTTCACGGACGACCTCACCGCCCCCGCGCCCGGCGAGGCGAAGCTCCGCCTCGTGCAGGCGGCGAACGTCACCGACACCGTCGACGTGGCGACCAGCACCGGCACCACGATCGCCAGCGACGCCCCCTTCGGCAGCGCCACCGGGTACGCCAGCGTCGACGCCGGCCCGTGGACGCTCGACCTGACGGGCGACGACGTCGAGGGTTCGGCCGACGTCGACCTCGCCGCAGGCAGCGTCAACACGCTGTTCGTGCTGGACAACTCGACGGGTGGACTGACCGTCGTACCCGTCGTCGACAGCGCGTCGACCGCCGAGACCCCGCAAGGGGGCGTGCAGACCGGAGGCGGCTACCTCGCCGAGCACCCGGCCGACGAGGCCTCCAGCGAGACGCGGGGCTTCTGGGCGTCCGTGCTCGGCTTCCTCCGCATCGGCTGACGCCGCGGCGGAGCGAATGGACGGACGAGGAGGCGCGACTCGGCGCCGCCGGGCACCGCGCCTTTTCGACCGGCACGACGATGACAGCACAGTGAGGAACGACATGACGAAGAAGACGAGACTGCTGCTCGCAGCGGCGGTCGTGGTGGCAGTGACCGTCACGGCCGGGATCGCCTCATTCGTCGTCGGCCCGTTCGGCGGTTCGCCGGACGAGGCGGGCGGACGGACGGGCGCGACCAGCGACCCCGGCATCACCCCCACCTCGGCACCCGAGCGGACGCCCGACCAGATCGGCGAGGCGTTCCTCGACGACTGGGTCGACTCCGACGGGCGCGTCGTCCGCCGCGACCAGGGCGACGACACCGTCAGCGAAGGCCAGGCGTACGGTCTCCTCGTGGCGGTCGGCGTCGACGACGAGAAGGCCTTCGACACCATCTGGGAGTGGACCACCGACAACCTCGTGCGCGACGACGGTCTGCTCGCCTGGCAGTGGGCGGACGGCGCCGTGGTCGACGACGGCCCGGCGAGCGACGCCGACGTGGACGCCGCTCGGGCGCTCGTGCTCGCCGGCGACGCCTTCGACCGCCCCGATCTGGCCGCGGCGGGCGTCGAGCTCGGCGGCGTCGTGCTCGACACGATGACCGCATCGACCGACGTCGGGCGGATCCTCCTCCCCGGGTTGTGGGCTCAGGGCGATGCGCCGTGGTCGTACAACCCCTCGTACGCCTCGCCCGCGACCTTCCAGGAGCTCGGCGCCGCCAGCGGCGACCCGCGCTGGGACGAGCTCGCGGCCGGCTCGCGCGCCGTGACGACGGAGATCCTCGACTCGACCGCGCTGCCCAGCAACTGGGCGCAGGTCGCACAGGACGGCACGGTCGTGCCCCTGCCGAGCGCCGACGGATCGAGCGGCACCGTCGAGTACGGCTACGACGCCGCCCGCCTGCCCCTGCGGTACGCCGAGTCGTGCGACCCGGCCGATGTGGCCCTCGCCGCGCGTCTGGCGCCGGTGCTCCAGCGCTACGACGAGCTGCCCATGCAGCTCGACCTGGGGGGCCAGTCGACCGGAGCCGACAAGAGCCCGTTGGCCTACGCGGCCCGGGCGGCCGCCGAGGCCGCAGCCGGCGACCGGCAGGCGGCGGCCGACGACCTGCGTCGCGCCGACGAGGTCGCCACCTCGACCCCCACCTACTACGGCACGGCCTGGTCGGCGCTCGCAGCCCTGCAGCTCGACGGCACGTCGATCGGTCCGTGCTCGCCTCTGGAGGAGGACTGACATGAACCCCACCACCTGGCTCCGCGAGCACACGAAGGCCGCCGTCGCGATCGGCGTCGCCGTCGCGCTGGCCGTCGGGGGCGTGACCGTCGCGGCCGTCGCGGCGCAGCCCGACGGCGCATCGTCGACATCGACCGGCACCGAGGAGGCGCGGGGCGGCTCGACCCCGTCCGTCTCGACCGAGGGGTTCCAGGACCCGGCGGCCCAGACGTACACCGCGCCTCCTGCGGGCGCCGAGCCCGTTCGGGTGCGGATCCCGTCGATCGGCGTGGACTCGGGGCTCGAGGATCTCGGCCTCGGGGCCGCCGGCGAACTGGACGCTCCCGAGGCGTGGATGTCGGCCGGCTGGTACGAGGACGGCGTCGTGCCCGGGGGAGTAGGCCCCGCGATCATCGCCGGTCACGTCGACTCGTCGACCGGGCCCGCGGTGTTCGTCGATCTGCCCGAGCTCGAGCCCGGCGACGAGGTGCTCGTGACCCTGTCGACCGGCGAGGTCCACACCTTCTCGGTGACCGGCAGCGAGACGGCCCCGAAGGCGAACTTCCCGACCTCGGACGTCTACGGGAGCACGCCCACCCCGACACTGCGGCTCATCACCTGCGACGGACGATTCGACTCGTCGACCGGGCACTACGAGGACAACCTGATCGTCTTCGCCGACCTGGTCTCGTGACCGGCTCGAACCCATCCGAACCCGACCCGACCCGACCCGACCCGACCCGACCCGAACGGGAGTAGACCCACCATGAACGACGCGCTCGTGATCATCCCCACCTACGACGAGAAGGACAACCTCGACTGGATCGTCGGCCGCACGCTCGACTCCGGCGCCGCGGTGGACGTCCTGGTCGTCGACGACGGCTCGCCCGACGGCACCGGCGAGCTGGCCGACGCCTACGCCGCCCGCGACTCCCGTGTGCATGTGCTGCACCGCACCGAGAAGGCCGGCCTCGGCGCCGCCTACCTCGCCGGCTTCGCCTGGGGTCTCGAACGCGGCTACGACGCGCTCGTCGAGATGGACGCCGACGGCTCGCATCACCCCGAGCACCTCCCCGGCATGCTCGAGCTGCTGCGCGACAACGACCTCGTGCTCGGCTCACGCTGGGTGCCCGGCGGCCGCGTCGAGAACTGGCCGATGCGCCGCGAGCTGCTCAGCCGCGGCGGCAGCTGGTACACCCGGGGCGCCCTCGGCATCCGCGTCGCCGATACGACCGGAGGGTTCCGGGTGTTCCGCTCGTCGGCTCTGCGCCGCATCGACCTCGACGAGGTGGAGTCGCGCGGCTACTGCTTCCAGGTCGACCTGCTCTGGCGTGCCCTGCAGGCCGGTCTCCGGGTCGTCGAGACGCCGATCACGTTCACCGAACGCGTCCACGGCGCCTCGAAGATGAGCGGCTCGATCGTCAGGGAGTCCCTGACCAAGGTGACCCTGTGGGGTCTCCGTCGCCGGTCGCTCGCGCTCGTCGAGCTGATCGTGCGGCACCGCCGCCTGCCGAGCGTCCGTGCGACGTCGCACCGAGTCGGACCCTCGAGCGGCGGCGTGTCGACGCGCTAGCGACCGACGGCGGACGGCGCACGCGCGCCCGGGCCGGTCGGGCCCGGGCGCGCGTCATCGAGGGCTCCGGCGTCAGCGGACGATCGCCACCGAGTGCGCCGGCAGCAGCAGACTGGACCCGGGTTCGATCGACGCGTCGCTGGCGAAGAGGACGGTGCTGCTCGGCACGGCGACCCGCGCCTCCTCTGCGGCGAAGTTGATCGCGATGCGGAGCTCGCCGCGCGTGAGCACGAGCCAGCGGGCGTCTGCGTCGTAGTCGACCGAGACGGAGTCGAAGCGGGGGTCGGTCAGGTCGGGCTCGCTGCGCCGCAGGGCGCCGAGACGACGGTAGGCGTCGAGCAGCACGGCGTGGCGACCCGACTCGAGCTCGGACCAGTCGAGCTTACTGTTCTCGAACGTCGACGGCTCCTGCGGATCGGGCACGGACGATTCGTCCCAGCCCATCTTCGCGAACTCGGCGATGCGGCCCTTCGCCGTCGCCTCGCCGAGATCGTGCTCGGGGTGCGAGGTGAAGAACTGCCACGGGGTGGACGCCGCCCATTCCTCGCCCATGAAGAGCATCGGCGTGTACGGGCCCGCGAGGGTCAGGGCCGCCGCGATGACGAGCTGACCGTCGTCGAGGCTGGCGGCGAGACGGTCGCCGATCGCCCGGTTGCCGATCTGGTCGTGGTTCTGGTTCGCGACGACGAGGCGCCAGGTCGGCATGTGGTCGGTGTCGACCGGCTGTCCGTGCGTCGCCTCGCGGAACGACGACCAGGTGCCGTCGTGGAAGAACCCCTTCGTCAGCACCTTCGCGAGCGCGCCGAGCGGCTCGAAGTCGGCGTAGTAGCCGGTGGTCTCGCCGGTCAGCGCGACGTGGACGGCGTGGTGGAAGTCGTCGCTCCACTGCGCGTCGAGGCCGTAGCCCTGACGGTGCTCGGGGCCGAAGCCGCCGCCGTCGCGGGGGGTGATCAGGGTCGGGTCGTTGAGGTCGCTCTCGGCGATCAGCGACAGCGGGCGACGCAGGTGCGCGCTCAGGGCGGCCGTCCGCTCGGCGAGCTCTTGCAGCAGGTGCACCTCGCTGTCGTCCTTCAGGGCGTGCACGGCGTCGAGTCGCAGACCGTCGACGTGGTAGTCGCCCAGCCACATCGCCGTGTTGTCGAGGATGAACTCGCGCACCTCGTGCGCACCGTCGTCGTCGAGGTTGACGTTGTCGCCCCAGGTGTTGGCGTGCTTGCTCGACAGGTACGGGCCGAAGAGCGGCAGGTAGTTGCCCGAGGGGCCGAGGTGGTTGTACACGACGTCCTGGATGACCCCGAGCCCCGCGGCGTGCGCGGCGTCGACGAAGCGCTGATACGCCTCGGGTCCGCCGTAGTTGTCGGTGACCGTGAACCAGTCGACGCCGTCGTAGCCCCAGTTCCAGCGGCCGTTGACCCCGTTGACCGGCAGCAGCTCGACGAGGTCGACGCCGAGGTCGACGAGGTAGGGCAGCTTGCCGATGGCCGAATCGAGGGTGCCCTCGGGGGTGAAGGTGCCGATGTGCAGCTCGTAGACCACGGAGCCGGCCAGCTGGCGGCCGGTCCACGCGGCGTCGGTCCAGGCGAAGGCGCCGGGGTCGTAGGTCTCGCTGAGACCGTGCACGCCGTCGGGCTGACGGCGCGAGCGGGGGTCGGGCAGGGGGGTGTCGCCCCCGTCGAGCACGAACCCGTAGCGGTGACCGGGCGCGCGGTCGAGATCGGGGGAGGCGCGCCACCAGCCGGTCTCGGGCTCGTGCGTCAGCGGCAGCAGCTCCCCGTCGAGGTGCAGCTGCACGGTGGTCGCTTTCGGGGCCCAGACGTCGTAGACGCTCATCGGTCTCCTCGGGTCGGTGTCGGTGTCGGGTCGGTGTTCGGCTGCGGTCGGTGAGTCGCGACATGCCGCCCACCTCGGGAGGTGAGCGGCATGTCGTGACTCCTCGACCAGGGGAGACGGTAGTCGGGCGCGGAGCGGCGCGGACGGGCGGGTCAGTCCTCTGCGGGGATCAGCAGGGCGACGGGGTACATGTCGAGCACCTCCGCCAGTCGCAGGCGACCGCCCTCGTGACGGCGACCCGTGAGGACGTCGCGATACGCGCCTCCTGCGGTCAGGACCTCGGTGTCGTCCCAGCCGCCGGCCTGCTCGAGGGAGACGGGGAGGCGCGTGGCGATCGCGATCGCGCCCCCGCGATCGACGGCGACGGCCGAGACGGCCTGCTCGCCGAACACCGGCAGCGCGGCGTAGCGGGTGAACAGGTCGGGGCGGTCGCGACGCAGCGTCAGGGCGCGATGCGTGACGAGCAGCTTCGCCGCGCCCGTGTCGTCGACCGGGGGAGTCGCGCCCGAGCGGATCGCCTCGAGGTAGAGACGACGCAGATCGAAGTCGACCGGGCGACGGTTGTCGGGGTCGACGAGCGAGAAGTCCCACAGCTCGCCGCCCTGATAGACGTCGGGGCTGCCCGGACCGATCAGCTGCATCAGCGTGACGCCGAGCGAGTTGCTGTACCCGGGGCCGCGGAGGACGTCGACGATGCGCTCGACCTCGTGCCGCACCTCCTCGTCGTCGAAGACGGCGTCGACGGCCGAGTGCATGCGCTCTTCGAAGGCCTCGGCCTCGTCGGTGCGGTCGGTCCAGGTGGTCGACGAACCGGCCTCGCGGGAGGCCTTCTCGGCGTAGGCGTGCAGGCGCTCGCGCGACGCGGGCCACGAACCGACGACCGTCTGCCAGAGGATGTTCTCGAACGGCCCGTCGCCCATCGGCGCGAGGTCGCGGAGGCGCTGGAGGGTGGCGGCCCACTCGTGCGCGACCTCGGAGAGCACCGAGATGCGCGCCCGCACGTCGGCGCTCCGCTTCGTGTCGTGCGTCGACAGGGTCGTCATGCCGAAGGGGCGCTCGGCGAGGCGGCCCTGCTGGCGGGCGTGGAACTGCGCCGGAGTCACCGAGAACTCGCTGGGGTCGGCGCCCACCTCGGTCAGCGTCGCGAGGCGGCTGTAGCGGTAGAACGCGGTGTCTTCGACGCCCTTCGCCATCACCATGCCGCTGGTCTGCTGGAACCGCACCGACGCGGGGTGCGTCTCGTCGCGCAGCACGGCGACGACCCGCTCGACGGCATCGGCGAGCTCGGGGCGGTGACGCGTCGCGACGGACGCGGCCTCGGTCAGCTGCTCGGAGCCCTGCGGGAGGTAGCTGCGGTAGACGGGGAACGCCGCGGCCAGCTCGGCCAGGGCGTCGACGACCTCGGGGTCGACGGCGCCGCCGCCCGCGATCAGTCGCGCGAGGCGGTTGATCTCGCTGCCGAGGATGCCGTCGGCGATGCCGCGCTTGGTGCCGAGGATCATCTCGTGCCAGTCGACCGCCTCGTCGCCGGTCGACTCGTCGGCACCGGCCGCGCGCTCGTCGGCGTCGACGCCGGTCGCACGGCGGAGGCGCGAGTCGAGCCCGTCGAGCGCCGCGGCGCCGCTCGGGTCGACGAACAGCCGGTCGAGGTCGGCGAGGGTGTCGTACCCGGTGGTGCCCGCGGTGGCCCAGTCTTCGGGGAGGCGCTCGTCGCCTTCGAGGATCTTCTCGACGAGCACGTGGGCACGACCCGTGAGGGCGGCCAGGCGGTCGAGGTAGCCCTTGGGGTCGGCCAGGCCGTCGGGGTGGTCGACCCGGAGGCCGTCGACGAGCCCGTCACGGAACCACCGCCCGATCTCGACGTGCGACTCGTCGAAGACGCGCCCCTCTTCGACCCGGATGCCGGCGAGCGTGTTCACCGCGAAGAAGCGCCGGTAGTTGAGGTCGGAGTCGGCGCGCTTCCAGTGCACGAGCTCGTAGTTCTGCCGCGCGTGGACGGCCGCAGCGTCGTCGCCGTCGCCTCGCGTGCCCGGGGCGATCGGGTACACGTTGTCGTAGTAGTGCAGCTCGTCGCCCTCGACGGAGAGGCCCTCGATCGACCCGTCGGCCGGCGCGGGCTCGCCGAGCACCGGCAGCAGCACCTTGTCGCCACCGGCCGCCCAGTCGACGTCGAACGCGTCGGCGTAGCGGGACTCGCGGCCGTGGGTGAGGAGGTCCCACCACCAGACGCTGGACTTCGGCGTCGCGACGCCGACGTGGTTCGGGACGATGTCGACGAGCACGCCGAGGCCGTGCACGTGCGCACGGTCGGAGAGCGTGTGCAGACCCACCTCGCCGCCTCGCGCGGGGTCGACCCGGCTGTGGTCGACGACGTCGTAGCCGTGGTCGCTGCCCGGCTCGGCCTCGAGCACGGGCGACAGGTAGACCCAGTCGGCCCCGAGGTCGCGGAGGTAGGGGACGACGTCGGCCGCGGCGAACAGATCGAAGGAGGCGCGGATCTGCAGGCGGTACGTCGAACGCGGGTGTCGGGTCGAGTCGTTTCGGGTCACTGGTCTTCCTCGGCCGTGGCTCGGAGGACGACGAGCGAGCGACCCACCACGGGGAGTCGGTCGCCGGCTCGCAGAGCGGTGGGCGTCTGCGGTGTCGAGGGGGGCTGGACGGTGGTGGCGGCGCGGGTGGCCGTCGGCGTGCGGGGTGCGGCGTTCGCCGGCGGCGGCGGCACGTCGACGGTGCTGTCGACGACGACCTCCCAGCCCTCGGCGTACTCGTCGGGCGGCAGCACGAAGGTGACCGTGTCGGCGCTGGCGTTGAAGTAGAGGACGAAGTTGACGTCGGTGATGCGACCGCCGCGGGCGTCACGCCCGCGGATGCCGTCGCCGTTCAGGAACATGCCGATCGCCTTGGCGTACGACTCGTTCCACTCGCCCTCCTGCATGGCGTCGCCCTCGGTGGTCAGCCAGACGATGTCGGGCAGGGGCTCGCCCTCGCCGCGGGTGACCGGTCGGCCGTTGAAGTAGCGCTGGCGACGGAACGTCGGGTGGTCGTGCCGCAGCTTGATGACCTCGGCGACGAACTCGATCAGATCGCGGTCGGCGCTGTCCCAGTCGATCCAGCTGAGCTCGTTGTCCTGCGCGTAGGTGTTGTTGTTGCCCTTCTGCGTGCGACCGAGCTCGTCGCCGTGCAGCAGCATCGGGACGCCCTGGCTGAGCAGCAGGGTGGCCAGGAAGCTGCGCTGGCGCTGCTCGCGGAGCGCGCGGACGGCGCCGTCGTCCGTCTCGCCCTCGACGCCCGAGTTCCAGGAGCGGTTGTGGCTCTCGCCGTCGTTGCCGTCTTCGCCGTTGGCGTCGTTCTGCTTGTCGTTGTAGCTGACCAGGTCGCGCATCGTGAAGCCGTCGTGGGCGGTGACGAAGTTGATGCTCGCCACCGGGCGGCGGCCGTCGCGCTCGTACAGGTCGGCCGAGCCGGTGATCCGGCTGGCGAACTCGCCGAGGGTCGAGGGCTCGCCTCGCCAGAAGTCGCGGACGGTGTCGCGGTACTTGCCGTTCCACTCCGTCCACTGGGGCGGGAAGTTGCCCACCTGGTACCCGCCGGGGCCGACGTCCCACGGCTCGGCGATCAGCTTCACCTGCGACACGATGGGATCCTGCTGCACGAGCTCGAAGAAGGTCGACAGCCGGTCGACCTCGTAGAACTCGCGGGCCAGCGACGCGGCGAGGTCGAAGCGGAAGCCGTCGACGTGCATCTCGGTGACCCAGTACCGCAGGCTGTCCATGATCAGCTGCAGCGAGTGCGGGTGACGGACGTTCAGGCTGTTGCCGGTGCCCGTGTAGTCCATGTAGTAGGTCTTGTCGTCGTCCATCAGCCGGTAGTACGCGGCGTTATCGATGCCCTTGAACGACAGGGTCGGCCCGAGGTGGTTGCCCTCGGCCGTGTGGTTGTACACGACGTCGATGATGACCTCGATGCCGGCCTGGTGCAGCACCCGCACCATGGTCTTGAACTCCTGCACCTGCTGACCGATGTCGCCCGTGGCCGAGTACGCGGCGTGCGGGGCGAAGAAGCCGATGGTGTTGTAGCCCCAGTAGTTGCTGAGGCCCTTCTCGAGCAGCGTGTTGTCTTGCACGAACTGGTGCACGGGCATCAGCTCGAGCGTCGTGATGCCGAGCTTCTTGAGGTGGTCGATGATCGCCGGGTGCGCGACGCCGGCGTAGGTGCCCCGCTCGTCCTCCGGGATGTCGGGGTGGGTCTGGGTGAGCCCCTTGACGTGAGCCTCGTAGATCACCGTCTCGTCGTAGCTGTACCGGGGGGCGCGGTCGCCCTGCCAGTCGAAGAACGGGTTGATCACGACGCCGAGCATCATGTGCGGGCCCGAGTCCTTGTCGTTGCGCGAGTCGGGGTCGCCGAAGTCGTACGCGAAGAGCGCTTCGTCCCAGTCGATCTCGCCGCAGGTCGCCTTGGCGTACGGGTCGAGCAGCAGCTTGTTCGGGTTCGCGCGAGAGCCCGAGGCGGGGTCGTACTCGCCGTGCACGCGGTAGCCGTAGCGCTGGCCGGGCTGCACCGTGGGCAGATAACCGTGCCAGACGTACGCGTCGACCTCTCGCAGATCGACCTGCGTCTCGACCCCGGCGTCGTCGAACAGGCAGAGGACCACACGCGTGGCGGCCTCGCTGAAGATCGCGAAATTCGTTCCGCTGCCGTCGTAGGTCGCGCCGAGTGGGTAGGGATTGCCGGGCCAGGTATGCATCGAACCTCCGATTGGGACTCGCTCAGCCTACGGGCGAACGGGGAGGGCGTCCGGCGCCGTGCGACGCGTACGGTGGCGACCATGTCGAACATCGTCGTTCCCACCCGCCCGACCCGCGCCTCCTCGGCCATCGCCCCGACGGGAGGGCGCTCGTGAAGATCGTCGTGCTCGGCGCCACCGGCCACGTCGGCGGCTACCTCGTCCCTCGGCTGGTGTCGACCGGTCACGAGGTGGTCGCGGTCAGTCGTGGCACGTCCGAGCCGTACCGCGCCCACGCCGCCTGGGGCTCCGTCGAACGGGTCGTGCTCGACCGCGACGCCGCCGAGGCCGACGGCACGTTCGGTGCGCAGGTGGCCGCGCTCGAGGCCGACGTCGTCGTCGACATGATCTGCTTCACCGTCGACAGCGCCACGCATCTGCTCGACGCGCTGCGCGGGACGGGGACCGCACTGGTCAGCTGCGGAACGATCTGGGTGCACGGCCCGGCGGTCGAGGTGCCCATCACCGAGGAGGCGCGTCGGACGCCGTCCGGCGAGTACGGCACGCAGAAGGCCGCCATCGAGGAGCTGCTGCTGCGCGAGTCGCGGCGACCCGGCGGCGTGCAGTCGACGGTGCTCCACCCGGGCCACATCACCGGACCGGGCTGGCCCATGATCAACCCGCAGGGCAACCTCGACCTCGGCGTGTGGGAGGCGCTCGCCGCGGGCCGCGAGGTCGTGCTGCCCGACCAGGGGTCCGCGACCGTGCACCACGTGCACGCCGACGACGTCGCACAGGCGTTCCAGCTCGCGGTCGACCGGTTCGGCCAGGCGGCCGGCGAGGCGTTCCACGTCGTGTCGGAGCGCGCCGTCTCGCTCCGCGGCCTCGCCGAGGCCGTCGCGCGGGAGTACGGGCAGGAGGCGCGGCTCCGCTTCGTCCCGTTCGACGAGTTCCGCACGCTGGTCTCCGACGAGGCGGGCGACGCTTCGTGGCAGCACGCGTGGCGCAGCCACTCGATGAGCATCGAGAAGGCGCGTCGGCTGCTCGGCTACGCACCCCGGTACACGACCGTCGAGGCCGTCGTCGAGGGGCTCGAGTGGCTGGCGGCCGACGGGCGGCTCACGCTGCGCTGAACGCGGTCGCGCCCGCACCCCTGTCGAGGTGCGGGCGCGAACGGGCGGGGTGTCAGCGCCTGGTCACCGCCGCGAGAGCGTCGACGACGCCCTCGCCGAAGTAGCCGTTGTCGGCGACCGTGCCGGTGCAGGCCGCGACGCCGGCGGGGCAGGCCGTGTCGGTGGCCTGCTTCTCGAGCAGGCGCGTCAGCTCGGCGCCTTGGGCCTTCGGGTGCGTGGATTTCAGCAGGGCGAGCACGCCGGCGACGTGCGGCGAGGCCATCGAGGTGCCGGACTTCGTGCCGTAGCCGCCGTCGAGCACGGTCGAGAGGATCGCCGAACCCGGGGCGGCGACGTCGATGACGCCCTCGCCGTAGTTCGAGAAGCTCGACTTCGCGCCCGCCGAGGTGGTCGACGACACGGTCACGACGCCGTCGAGCTCGGTCGGGATGTCTTCGCAGCCGGCGTCGATCTGCCGCACGACGGGGGTCGTGTCGTTCGGGCTGGCGTCGTCGACGGTCTTGTTCGCGAGGTCGATCGACGAGTTGCCGGCGGCGGCGACGTTCACGACGCCCTTCTTGTCCTGCGTGTACTGCACGGCCCGGTCGACGCTCGTCTTGACGGCGAGCTGGTCGACGTCGGAGTCGCACCAGAACTGCCACGGGTCGACGTAGTAGCTGTTGTTGGTGATGGACGCGCCGGTCGAGGCGGCGTACATGAAGCCGCAGATCGCCGCCTCGGGGTAGATGAACCCGTCGTCGCTGACGACCTTGACGGCCGAGATGCGCACACCGGGGGCGACGCCGACGATGCCGACGCCGTTGCGGGCGGCGGCGATCGTGCCGGCCACGTGCGTGCCGTGATCGCTCGTCGTGGGCTGCCAGGCGTCGTACGACCGGTCGGGCGTGCCGGCGAGGCAGCCGGCCGAGGCGCGGGTGTCGATGTTCGGCTGCAGGTCGGGGTGGTCTCCCTCGATGCCCGAGTCGAGCACGGCGACGAGCACCTTCCGGCTGCCGTCGGTGATCTGGTGCGCCTGGTCGGCCTTGATCGCCTTGTTGTCCCACTGCTGGGCCTCGAGCGGGTCGGCGACGACGGTGGTCTGCGCTTCGAGTCGTCGCTCGGGCGAGGCGGCGTCGGCGCGACCGGGCTTCCCGGGCTTGCCCGGCTTGCCGTGCCCCGGTCCGTGGCCGGTGCCGGGGGGCGTGACGCCCACCCCGAAGGTCGGGTCGGTGGCCGTGACCGGTGCCGTGCGGGTCGCCCCGACCGAGTCGACGCCGCGCGTGGCCCGCAGGGACGCGGCGAAGTTCGCGTTGTCGGACTGCGCCACGATCACGCCGATCTCGTCGTATGCGGCGATCACCGCGCCTCCGGCCGTTCCGACGGCCCTCTCGATCTTGTCTACCTGACCGCGGTTCGCCTTCTCGACGTTGACGGTGTAGTTCATCAGCGGCCCGGCGACGACCGGGAGCGTCGGCGTGACCGGCTTGCCGACCGGCGCGGACGCAGGAGGCGCGGCGAACGCGACCCCGGAGCCGACGGCGGTCAGACCGAGGGCGAGGGAGGCGGTGAGACAGGTGGCGAGCACGCGACGGCGTGCGCTGCGGGGGTTCTTCGGGAAGGACATCGGACTCCTCGTCGGGCGCCGGTGGGTCGGCGCACCTTTGATAGGGAAATCTAAGGTTCCCGGCGGCGTCGCGCAGCGGGCACTTCGCGGGACCGGCGTTGTCCCCCATCCGGGGCACGGAGGCCGAGGAGGTGCGGCGCACCTGGGCGCGCCCGCCCGCGCTATGCTCATCGCACAACACACGGGAGTCCGGTGAGCCGGGCTGAGAGGAAGCGAACCACGCTTCGACCGTCGAACCTGATCCGGATCATGCCGGCGCAGGGAGGAGATCACATGTCTGTCCGCACGTCCACCACCGGTCGCGAGGCCGCCACCGCGACGAAGACCCCGGCGAGGCGCTGGCGCGTCGTCGACATCGTCGTCGCCAGCGTCATCGGCGTCGCCTCGGGAGTCGTCTTCTGGGCCTGGGGCGTCGCCTACTACGGCACCGACGTGCTGCTGAGCTTCTCGGGCGGGTTCCAGGGCATCTTCAACGGCATGTGGCTGTTCGCCGGGGTGCTCGGCGGCATCGTCATCCGCAAGCCCGGCGCCGCGGTCTACACCGAGGTGGTCGCCGCGGTCGTGTCGATGCTGATCGGCACGCAGTGGGGCTTCTCGGTGCTGATCTGGGGCATCGTCCAGGGGCTCGCCGCCGAGATCGTGCTCGCGCTGTTCCTCTACAAGTCGTGGCGTCTCGGGGTGGTGCTGCTCGCCGGCACGGTCGCCGGTCTCGCCGTCGGCCTGATGGACATCACGTTCTCGTCGACCGCCGCGGCGCTCGCACCCGAACGGCAGTTCGTCTACGTCGCCTCGTCGATCGTGTCGGGTCTCGTCATCGCCGGGTTCCTCTCGTGGCTCGCCGCTCGAGGGCTCGCCCGCAGCGGCGCCCTGAACCGCTTCGCCTCCGGTCGGACGACCGAGACCCTGGTCTAGCGGGGCGCGGGCGTGGCGTCCGTGCCCGCACCGGGCGGGGCCCGCGTGACGGCCCGCGGGTGGGGCTGGCGGCACGCGGGGCGGCGCGCCCGCGCGGTCTCGGGCCTCGACCTCGACATCGAGCCCGGTGAGAAGGTGCTGCTGCTCGGAGCCTCCGGTGCTGGCAAGTCGACGCTGCTCGCCGGTCTGGCCGGCGTGCTGGGCGGCGACGAGGACGGCGACGCCGAGGGCGAGCTGCTCGTCGACGGGCGGCCGCCCGCCTCGCAGCGCGGGCGTGTCGGACTCGTGCTGCAGGACCCCGACTCGCAGGTGGTGCTCGCCCGCGTGGGCGACGACGTGGCCTTCGGCTGCGAGAACCTCGCCGTGCCGCGCGACGAGATCTGGCGCCGGGTGCACGAGTCGCTCGACGCCGTCGGGCTCGACCTGCCGCTCGCCGCCTCGACCTCCGAGCTCAGCGGCGGTCAGAAGCAGCGTCTGGCGCTCGCCGGCGCGTTGGCGATGCGACCCGGGCTGCTCCTCCTCGACGAGCCCACCGCGAACCTCGACCCGGTCGGCGTCGTCGAGGTGCGCGACGCCGTCGCCCGGGTCGCCGAGGCGACGAAGGCCACGCTGGTGGTGGTCGAGCACCGCGTGTCGGTATGGCTGCCCGTCGTCGATCGCGTCGTCGTGCTCGCCGCCGACGGGGGAGTGCTCGCCGACGGCCGACCCGACGAGGTCCTCCGGGCGCAGCGCGACACGCTGACCGCCGCGGGCGTCTGGGTGCCCGGGGTCGACGTCCCGACGCCCCCGCGGAGACGGGCGACCGGTGACACGCTGCTCGAGGCGCACGGACTCGCCGTCGGTCGGCGCGGCCCGCGCGGTGCGGCGGTGTCCTCCGACATCGGTCTGTCGGTCGTCTCCGGCCGAGCGCTGGCCGTGACGGGGCCGAACGGCGCCGGCAAGTCGACGCTCGCCCTCACCGTGGCGGGTCTCCTGCCGCCGGTGGCCGGTCGGCTCGTCGCGTCGTCGGCCCTGGCGGGCGACGCCGGGCCGTCGCCCGTGCGATGGCGACCGCGCCAGCTGCTGACCCGCATCGGCACGGTCTTCCAGGACCCCGAGCACCAGTTCCTCTCGACGACGCTGCGCCGCGAACTGGCCGTGGGGCCGCGGGCGCTGGGCGTCCCCGCCGCCGAGATCGACCGCCGGGTCGACGCGCTGCTCGAGCGTCTGCGCCTCGACCACCTCGCCGCGGCGAACCCGTTCACGCTCTCCGGCGGGGAGAAGCGCCGACTGTCCGTCGCGACGATCCTGGCCTCGCGGCCGTCCGTGCTCGTGCTCGACGAGCCCACCTTCGGTCAGGACGCCCGCACCTGGCGCGAGCTCGTGGCGTTCCTCGCCGAGCTCCTCGACGACGGCCGGGCGGTCGTGACGGTGACGCATGACGCCGATCTCGTGGCGGCCCTGGCCGACGACGTCCTCGACCTGCCGGCCGGCTCGGCGACCGGAGGGGCGTCGTGAGCATCCTGACCACCATCGAGACCACCGGCGTCGTGGGCCGCGTCAACCCGGTCGCGAAGCTGCTGGCCGCCCTCGTCATCGCGGTCGTGCTGCTGCTCTCGATCGACTGGGTCTCGGCGGGGACGGCGCTCGCCCTCGAGCTGATGCTCCTGCCCTGGGCGGGGCTGACGGCCCGGCAGCTCGCCGTCCGCACCTTCCCGCTCTGGATCGCCGCCCCCTCCTCGGTGCTGGTGACCGCGGTCTACGGTCGTGACGGAGGCGCCGTCCTGATCGACTGGTGGGTGGTGTCGGTCACCGAGGGGTCGCTCTCCCTGGCGGCCGCGATCGGCCTCCGCATCCTCGCCGTCGGCATCCCGGGCATCGTCCTCCTCGCGACCACCGACCCCACCGACCTGGCCGACGGTCTCGGCCAGGTGCTCCGCCTCCCGGCCCGGTTCGTGCTGGGCGCGCTCGCCGGTCTCCGTCTCGTGGGGCTGTTCATGGACGACTGGCGTCAGCTGGCTCTGGCCCGTCGGGCGCGCGGCGTCGCCGACTCGGGCGGTCCGATCGGGGCCCTCCGGCGGTTCGGTCAGCAGGCCTTCGCCCTGCTCGTGCTGTCGGTCCGCCGCGGCAGCAAGCTCGCGACCGCGATGGAGGCCAAGGGCTTCGGCTCGGACGAGCCCCGCACCTGGGCCCGCCCGTCGGTGTTTGCCGGGCGCGACGTCGTGCTCGTCGGTCTCGGCGTCGCCGTGGCCGCGATCGCCGTGACGGCCGCCGTCGCCGCCTCGACCTGGTCGTTCGTCCTTGCCTGACCGCGTCGACGCCGTGATCGAGCGCATCCTGCAGCACACCGAGGAGGCGCGGGTCGCCGACCAGCCCGCCGTCGTCCTGATCGACGGCCGCTCCGGTTCGGGCAAGACGACCCTGTCACGCCGCCTGTGCGCAGCCTGGCCCGCACACCTCGGTCCCGTCCGCCTCGTCCACCTCGACGACGTCTACCCGGGCTGGCACGGACTCGAGGCGGCGTCGGAGGCCGTGCCGACGACGATCCTGCGGGGGACGCCCCGCGGCTGGCGGCGATGGGACTGGCAGCTGGACCGACCGGGGGAGTGGGCGGCCCTGGACCCGGCCGTCTCGGTGATCGTGGAGGGTGCGGGGTCGGTGACCCGCGCCTCCTCGGCTCTGGCGACGACGCGGGTCTGGCTCGAGCTCGATCGCGACGAGCGACGACGACGGGCGCTCGCACGCGACGGAGCCGCCTACGAGCCGTGGTGGGACGTCTGGGCCGAGCAGGAGGAGCGGCATCTGGCCAGGCATGCGCCTCGGACGCTCGCCGACATCGTCGTCGACGCGTAGGCAGGCGCGGGCTCGTTCGACCCCGGGGTGGTCGACCTGGCGCGATCGGCTCACACGCGTTAGCCTTTCCGAGGCCAGTGCATGAATGCCCTGGTCTCATGAGAGTGGGTGGCATGTGAGTACTTCGGATTCCGGTGGACGATACGGCAGTCGACGGCTGTTCCTCGCCGCGGGCGCGACCGTGGCGGCGGCAGCGCTCGTCCTCGACGGCGGGGGAGCAGCACCCGCCGTCGCGGCCGGCCCGACCGATGCGGACGACCCTCACGTCGCGGTCAACGTGAAACGGATCGGGGCACGCGGCGACGGGCGGACGAACGACACCGTGGCGTTCCAGCAGGCCCTCGATCTCGCCGCCAAGGTGCGCGGTCGCGTCGTGGTGCCGGCCGGCGCGTATCTGATCGACTCCGTCTCGGTGCCGATGCTCGTCAAGATCCAGGGGCTGGGCGCCGACATCAGCCGGTACGGGTCGGGGACGAGCGGTGGCGTGAACCTGCGCCATCTGCCCACGTCGACCGCGCCGATGGTCGTGGTGACGGGCCCGGGTACGACCCTCGAGGGGCTGACCCTGCAGGGCAACGGATCGGACGCGCCGCTGCTTCGGGTCGACAACGGGTTCGAGTCGCGCTTCGACCGGGTGCACCTCGCCAACGTGGCGGGCACGGCTCTGCTCGCCCAGCGGGTCAACAACGCGTTCTGGTCGGATGTCTTCGTCAACAACTGCGGCACCGAGACCGACGCCGCGATGGTGGTCAGGTCGCCGCCGGCCGAGATGAGCCTGACGAACTCGAACACGCTCACCTGCGTCGATCTGACCATCGAAGGCAGTCCGGGGCCCGCGCTCGACCTCGGCTGGGGCGGGTCGGGCGAGCACTTCGTCGAGTTCGTGCGACTGGTCGCCCCGCACATCGAGGCGCTGCAGACCGGATCCGCGCCGGAGGCGGTGATCCGGGTGGGGAACGTCCGTCACGTCGAGCTCGTCAGCCCGTTCCTCTACGGCGGCGGCGGGCCCCTGATCGAGCATCGGCGACAGCGCCCGCGCGGTGTCGTGCTCGAAGGGGGGATCCGCGTGATGGGCGGGGCGCTGCTCGGCGTCGACCCGGCGAAGGCGACGGCGAACGACCACCTCGTTCGCCTGACGGACGGCGACGACTTCGCCCTGATCGGCACGCGGCTCGGACGCTTCACCGGGGCGGCCGTCGCCGTCGGGGCCGATTATGGCGCGAACGTGATGATCGATCCGACCACGCGCATCCAGCTGTCGAAGGGGGCGTCGCCGGTGCGTGACGAGCGACCCGCTCGGGCGCTGCCCGTCTGGGGTTGGCCCGGCGGCGTCACGGCGGCGGCGGACGTCGAGGTCGGCCGCCATCTGCTCGCGGGGCGCGCGACCGCGCCGACGGCTCAGCCGCTGCCGGCGGCCGCACTCGGTGCGGCGCCGATCGTCGCGGCGGGCGGCGACTCGGCGGGTTCCGTGCGCTACACGCCCGGGGCGGCCGCGAAGGCGGGGCCCCAGGTGCGACTGAGGTTCGCCGCACCGTTCGCCACCCCGCCGACGGTCGTGCTGACGGCGCAGTCGGCCGCCGCCGCAGCGAGCCGACCCTACGTCTCGGTCACGAAGGACCACGTCGAGATCTGCGTCGTCGAGCCGCTGCCGGCTGCTCAGCGCGGAGAGGTCGCGTTCGGCTATCAGGTGGTGGGCTGACGGCGGCCGTCCACCGGCCCGGCCCCGCCTCGGGCGGTCAGGCCCCGCCGAGCTCGTGCGAGCGATCGGATCAGAACGAACCGCCTCCACGACCGCCGAGGGTGTCCTTGCCGTCGCCGTCCCAGTCGCCGGCGAAGGCGGCACCCGTGCCGGGGCCGTAACGGAACTGCAGGCCGTACCGATCGGTGCCCGTGGCGGGCTGCGTCATCTCCAGGTCGTTGTAGAGCGCCCAATCCGAGTGTCCCTGCTGGCGGGGCGGTGCGTAGGGGAACCGGAATCCGAGCGTGTCCTCACCGTCGCCGTCCCAGTCGCCGACGGTGATGAGCGCCGTCGGGAACCGAGCCTCCACGTCGACGACCCGAGCGGTGCGCGCCGTCGAGAGGTCGTTCGTGATGTGGAAAAGGCCGTTACGGAGGATGGCAAGGGAGTCTCTGCCGTCACCGTCCCAGTCGCCGACGAAGATCCGGTCGCCCGAGCGGCCGAATGCGATCGAGAAGTCGGCCTTGCCGCCCTCCCAGCGATTAGTGAAGTGGAAGGTGTTGCCGCGACGCACGGCGAGTGTCGCGACGCCGTCGCCGTCCCAGTCGCCCACATAGGTCTCGTCGGTGGTCTTCCCGTAAGAGACTGCGCGGTCCGTGTAGGCCGCCGTCGTCTCGGGCTGCAGGTAGTAGGTGTTGCCGCGACGCGCGGCGAGACTGTCTCGGCCGTCGCCATCCCAGTCGCCGACGAAGAGCGAGTCGTTCATACGCCCGAACACGACGGAACCGGCGAGTACCGGGCTCGAGGGGAAGTCCGAGAAGCCGACGATGGTCCCGTACCCCCCGGTGGCCCCGCCCTTGGCCTGAGCCGGGACGGCGATGGTCGCGGTGAGTCCGACCGCGACGGCGAAGGCGGCGATGGTGCGGACGGTGGTGCTGGACTTCATGGTTCCCCCTCTGGTGGTCGGTGTGTCGCACGGCCACCAGGGGCCATGTCGAGCGCACCTCGACTCTATGGCGTGCCCGCTGCCGTAAAGCGACCGTTCGGTAACGGATCGACGACGAAGAGCAGCGGATGACCCTGCCGGCGGTCGTGCTGCCGGCGCAGTCGGCCCCCTCGCGCGGTCAGGCCCAGCCGAGCTCGTGCAGCTGCTCGTCGTCGATGCCGTAGAAGTGGGCGATCTCGTGGACGAGGGTGACGTGGATCTCGTCGGCCAGCGCCTCCTCGTCGTCCACGGCGGCCAGGTGCGGTTCGCGGTAGAGGATGATGCGGTCGGGCAGCTCGCCGAAGCCGTACTGGCCCCGTTCGGTCAGAGCGACGCCGTCGTACAGGCCGAGCAGGTCGAGTGAGCCGTCTTCGGGGCGGTTTTCGGTGACGAAGACGATGTTGTCGAGCCCGTCGACCATGTCGTCGGGCAGCAGATCGAGCTGATCGACGACCATCTCGTCGAAGCGCTCGGCGCTGATCGCGGCCGGGTCGATCCCCGACGGCCCGTCGTCGTCAAGTCGGTGCGGTTCGTCCACGCGCCTACTCTCGCACGCCCCGTCCGTCTTCCCCTGGGCGCACAAAGAAGCCCCGCCACGAGGGCGGGGCTTCTTTGTCTCATCAGGGTGAGTAACGGGGCTTGAACCCGCGGCCTCCTAGACCACAACCAGGCGCTCTACCAGCTGAGCTATACCCACCATGTGCACTCGCCGAAGCGGTTGCAACGAGAAGACTCTACTACAGCCTGGAGGCCCATTCGTCCACGACGGTCTTCGAGATCGCCTGCACCTCTTCGGTGGTCGGACCGGGCTCGGAGACGAAGCCGGCACGGCGGTAGTACTCGAGCTCGCGGATCGACTCGAGGATGTCGGCGAGGGCCCGGTGGCCGCCGTTCTTCTGCGGGGCGTTGAAGTACACGCGGGGGAACCAGCGCCGGGCGAGCTCCTTGATCGACGACACGTCGATGCTCCGATAGTGAAGGTGACCGTCGACGCGCGGCATGTACTTCGCGAGGAACGCCCGGTCGGTGCCGATGGTGTTGCCGGCGAGCGGCGCCTGCTGCTTCGTGGGCACGTGCTTGAGGATGTACTCGAGCACCTCGAATTCGGCCTCGGCAAGGCTGACGCCGTTCGGGATCTCGTCGATCAGACCCGACGACGTGTGCATCTCGGTGACGAAGTCGCCCATGTTGTCGAGCGCCGACTGATCGGGCTTGATCACGATCGTGAAGCCGGGGTGGACGGGGGTGAGGTCGAAGTCGGTGATCACGACGGCGACCTCGACCAGTTCGTCGACGCTGAGGTCGAGACCGGTCATCTCGCAGTCGATCCAGACCAGACGGTCGTTCGCTGAAGCCATGGGGGGAGTCTAGCCGCGTGGCCGTCGGGCACCGCGCCTCCTCGGGGCCGGTCCACGAGTCGCGACACGCCGCCCGCCTCGAAGAGCGAGCGGCGTGTCGCGACTCCTCGACGGCGGGGGAGCCGAGGAGGCGCGGGTCGGCACCTCAGGTCAGGTCGCCCGCCCCGATGGCCTCGGCCTCGACGGCGGCCGGCTCGGGCCCGTCGTCGACGCGACGGAGCGCCTTGCGGGCCGCGACCACCACCACGAGGGCGACGGCGACGCTCGCCGCGGCGAACACGTACGCCGCGCTCGGCGCGATCGTGTCGGCCAGGAGGGTCGCGACCGGAGGCGCCACCGCTCCGCCGAGGAACCTCACGCCCGAGTAGGCGCTCGAGGCGACCGAGCGGGGCAGGTCGGTGGCCTCCATCACCGACTCGGTCAGAACCGTGTTGAGCACGCCGAGCACGAGCCCGCCGACGACGACGCAGACGACCAGGGCCGCAGGGGTGCCGACGACGATCGCCGCGGCGACGAGGTCGAGCGCCAGCAGGGGGAGGGCGATCTTCAGCACGGTGGTGCGCTTCATCCGGGCCGTGAGCATCGGCGCGACCCAGACCGAGGTGACGGCCAGCCCGACGCCCCAGCCGAAGAACGTGAAGCCGATGCCGAGCGCCCCGAAGCCGAGCGGATAGGGCGTGTAGGCGAGCAGCACGAAGAAGCCGATGTTGTAGAACAGCGCGGTCGCGGCGAGGGCGCCGAGCGCCGGACGGGCCAGGGCGCGGAAGGGCGCCGAGAGCCGGGTCGGCGTCGGCTTCTCCATCGAGCCGGATTTCAGGAACAGCACGATCGCGATGAACGCCACGGCCATCAGGGTCGTCACGCCGAAGAACGGGCCGCGCCAGCTCACCGAGCCCAGCAGGCCGCCGATCAGCGGTCCGATCGCGATGCCGAGCCCGAGCGCCGCCTCGTACAGGATGATCGCCGAGGCCGTGCCGCCGCTCGCGGCGCCCACGATCGTGGCGAGGGCCGTCGAGATGAAGAGCGCGTTGCCGAGCCCCCAGCCGGCACGGAACCCGATGATCGACCCGACGTCGCCGCTCGTGGCTGCGAGCAGGGCGAACACGACGATCAGCGCCAGCCCGATCAGCAGGGTCCTCTTCGCGCCGAGTCGGCTCGAGACGAAGCTGGTGAAGAACATCGCGACCCCGGTGACCGCGAGGTAGCTGGTGAAGAGCAGCTCGGTCTGAGTCGGCGTCGCGCGCAGCGACTCGGCGATCGCGGGCAGGATCGGGTCGACGAGGCCGATGCCCATGAACGCGACGACGCAGGCGAACGCGATGGCCCAGACCGCCGTCGGCTGGTGCAGGATGCTGGGTTTCGAGGGCGCTGCCGGAGGCGCGGTGACGGCGGACGAGGAGGCGCGGCTCATGCGGGCACCGCCTCGGTGCTCACGCGGGTGGCGAGCAGCTGCGCGGCGTGGTCGAGCACGCCCCATTCGGCCTCGTCGAGGTCGGCGAACAGCGCCCCGAGGGCGTCGGCCAGCTGGGCCCGCCAGTCGACGAGGGCGCGGGTGCCCTTGTCGCTGATCGCGATCAGCCAGGCGCGCGAGTCGTCGACGTCGGCGATGCGGTAGACGAGCTCGTCGTCGACGAGCCCGCGGAGGAGCTTCGTCATGGTGGGCTGGCTGACGCGGCTCGCCTTGGCGAGGTCGCCCACCCGCAGGCTGCCGTCGGTCGTGAGGATCGACAGCGTGCGCCAGACGGCGGGGGAGGTGGTGCGGCCGGTCTCCTGCGCGGCGATGCGCGTCAGGCGATGGGTCGACGTCAGGAGGGATTCCAGGATGTCGGTCGGCTGTGAAGTCATGCCGAGCAGTCTATAGCCAAGCTATATAGCTTGGCTAATCAAACAGGGGCGACTGACGGACGGCGGCAACCTGGGCACCGACTCCGCGCCTCCTGGTAGACCTGTGGCATGACAGACAGCAAGCCCACCGTGGCCGAGGGATCCGAGTACGTCGTCTTCTTCGAGGGCGGCCCCAGTGACGGCGCCACCGACACGCGCATCAGCACCGACGGCGGCTACGACGACGAGATCACCGACTTCGTGCTGGTCGACGGCATGGAGACCGGCATCGTCTACACCGCCACCGAGGCGAAGATGGTCGGCGAGCAGCTGCAGGTGCACTACTCGCTCGACGTGAAGGACAGCGACCCGGTGGTCGACCCCGAAGACCGGAACGACGACCGCGACAACTGACAGCGGGGGCTCCGGCCACCGACAGCAGGACCGCAGGAGGCGCGGGGGAACATTCCCCCGCGCCTCCTCGTTGTGCCCGGCATGATGCTCGAGCTGTACACGTCCGCCTTCTGCGGTCCCTGCCACGCGGCTCGCGCCGTCGTCGCCGAGGCCCGCGCCCTGGTGCCGGGGCTCTCGGTCGACGAGGCCGATGTGGCCCACCGACCGGGCGACGCCGAGGCACGCGACGTGCGCAGCACCCCGACGATCGTCGTCACCCGCGACGACGGCGAGGTCGTGTTCCGGGCCGAGGGCGCGCCGACGCTCGACAAGCTGCTCGGGGCGCTCGCGCTGGCCCTCTAAGAGCCCCGGGCATAGGCGGTTCATAGGGATCGCGCGGCGCAGCCATCGGCTCGTGCAAGGGGTCCGATAGCCGGGTCGCCGACCGTGGTCGCATGCCAGACGACGACATCCTCAGACCCCTGCCCGCCCCCGCCGGTCCGTTGCGGCTCGACATCGTCGTGCCCGTCCACGACGAGGCCGACACGCTCGAGACCAGCATCGGCGACCTGCACGCCCACCTGACGCGACACGTCGCCGAACGCTGGCGAGTGACCATCGCCGACAACGCCAGCACCGACGGCACGGCCGAGCTCGCCGACCTGCTCGTGGCCCGGCTGCCCGGCGTCACCGCCGTCCATCTCGCCGAGAAGGGACGGGGCCGGGCCCTCAAGCAGGTCTGGTCGGAGTCGCCGGCCGAGGTGCTCGTCTACCTCGACGAAGACCTCTCCACCGACCTCTCGGCCCTCGGCCCCCTCGTGGCGCCGCTGCTGTCGGGGCACTCCGACCTCGCCATCGGCACCCGGCTCAGCCGCTCGTCTCGCGTCGTGCGAGGCGGCAGGCGCGAGTTCATCTCGCGCAGCTACAACTTCCTGCTGGGACGCACGATGGGGGTCGGCTTCAGCGACGCGCAGTGCGGGTTCAAGGCGATCCGGCGCGATGCCGCCGCGCAGCTGCTGCCGCTCGTCGAGGACACCGGGTGGTTCTTCGACACGGAGCTGCTGATCCTGGCCGAGCGGTCGGGCCTGCGGATCCACGAGGTGCCGGTCGACTGGGTCGACGATCCCGACAGCTCGGTCGACATCGTGGCGACGGCGACGGCCGACCTCAAGGGCATGGTGCGCGTCGGTGCGGGCATCGCGCGGGGCACGATCCCCGTCCAGGCCGTGTACGAGGCGATCGGGAGGCGCCCGTTCGAGTCCTCCGCGCCTCCTGCCTTCTTCTCGCAGGTGGTGAGGTTCGGCGCCGTGGGCGCGGCCTCGACGGCGGCCTACGCGCTGCTGTACCTCGTGGCGCAGCAGGTGATGCCCGCCCAGTCGGCGAACTTCCTCTCGCTGCTCGTCACAGCCGTGCTGAACACGGCGGCCAACCGGCGGTTCACGTTCGGGGTCCGAGGCGCGCGGGGCGTCGCCCGCCATCAGCTGCAGGGGCTCGGCGTCTTCATGCTCGCGTGGCTGCTCACCTCGGGGTCGCTCGTGGTGCTGCATGCGGCGGCGCCGTCGGCCGACGCGCACGCCGAGCTCGTCGTCCTGACCGCGGCGAACCTCGTCGCGACCGTGCTGCGGTTCGTGCTGCTGCGGGTCTGGGTGTTCCGGTCGGAGGCGACGCACGTCACCCCGGGCCCGGCCGACGACCGGATGCCCCGAGAGTCACCGGGCACGGCGCCCGACCCGACCGCGCTGTCCGACACGGTCACGGGCGACGACGACGTCACGGCGGTCGGCCGATGAGCGCCGGCACGACCTCGATGCCGGTCGAGCGTCCTCTCGCCGACCGTCCTCTCGCCGACCGTCCGGAGGCTGCGCGTGCTGTCGGCCCGCGCCTCCGTTCTCTCGGTCGACGCTTCGTCCGCGGCCGGGAGGGAGCGGCGGCGTGGGAGCGCCCCGCCTTCATCGCCCTGCTCGTCGCGACCGCTGGGTTCTATCTGATCAACCTGTCGGCGAACGGGTGGGCGAACTCGTTCTACTCGGCCGCCGTGCAGGCGGGTTCGCAGAGCTGGGAGGCGTTCTTCTACGGATCGTCCGACGCGGCGAACTCGATCACCGTCGACAAGCCGCCGGCCAGCCTGTGGTTCATGGCGCTGTCCGTCCGCCTGTTCGGGTTGTCGTCGTTCAGCATCCTGCTGCCCGAGGTGCTGATGGGTGTGGCGACCGTCGGCCTCGTCTGGGCCACGGTGCGTAGGCACTCCTCCGCGACGGCCGCCTTCGTGGCGGGCGGTGTGCTCGCGCTCACGCCGGTGGCCGTGCTGATGTTCCGCTTCAACAACCCCGACGCGCTGCTCGTGCTGCTGCTGACCCTCGCGACGTACCTGACGCTCCGCGGTGTCGAGTCGGGGCGCATCCGCTGGGTGGTGTGGGCCGGCGTCGCCATCGGCTTCGGGTTCCTGACGAAGCAGCTGCAGGCGTTCGTCATCCTCCCCGTGCTGGCCGGCGTCTATCTGATCGCGGCGCCCGTCATCCTGCGCAAGCGGGTGCTGCATCTGCTGGCGGCGCTCGCCGCGGTGGTCGTGTCGGCCGGATGGTGGGTCGCCGTCGTCGAGCTGGTGCCCGAGAGCATGCGGCCCTACGTCGGCGGTTCGCAGAACGACTCATTCCTGGAGCTCACCTTCGGCTACAACGGCCTCGGACGGCTGACCGGTGACGAGACCGGCAGCGTGACGGGAGGAGGCGGTGGTGCGGCAACCGGGGCGACCGGCATGTGGGGGGAGACCGGCATCACGAGACTCTTCACCGGCGAGTTCGGCGGTCAGATCACCTGGCTGCTGCCCGCCGCGCTGATCGTCGGACTCGTCGCGCTGGTGCTGCTCGGTTTCCGGCACCGGACGTCCGCACGGCGGGCGACCCTGCTGCTCTTCGGCGGCTGGATGGTGCTGACCGCGCTCGTCTTCAGCTTCATGTCGGGCATCTTCCACGCGTACTACACCGTCGCCCTGGCGCCGGCGATCGCTGTGACCCTCGGAGCCGGGGCCGACGTGCTGTGGCGTCGTCGACACCGCCTCGTCGTCCGGATCGTCCTCGCCGTGACGGCCCTGCTGACCGGGGCCTGGGCATGGGTGCTGCTGTCGAGATCCGAGTCGTGGCAGCCCTGGATCAGGTTCGTCGTCGTGGGCCTCGCCCTCATCGGAGCCGTGCTCGTCCTGCTGCCCCGCCGGGGGCGCGCGCTCACGGTGGCCACCCTCGCGGTGCTGCTCACCGGCTCGCTCCTCGCCCCGGCCGCCTACTCGGTCGAGACCGTGGCGACCGCGCACACGGGGTCGATCGTGACGGCCGGGCCGTCGGTGTCGGGAGGCATCGGCGGATTCGGCGGCGGCGGCGCCGGCGGTGGCGGTGGCGCGGGTGGTTTCGGCGGAGGCGGCACCGGTGGTGGTGCCGGCGGGCCCGGCGGCGCAGCGGGTGGCACGCCTCCGCAGATGCCCACGGGCGGTTTCGGAGCGACCTCGCCGGGGACGGCAGGAGGCGCGGGCACCGGCACCGGGACGTCACCCGCAGGCGGTGGTGCGGGCGGCGGCGGTGCGGGGTCCCTGCTCGGCGCCGGCACCGTCAGCGACGAACTGGCCGCCGTCGTCGGGGCGGACGCCGACGACTACACCTGGGTGGCGGCTGCTGTCGGCTCCAACGGCGCCGCGGGGTATCAGTTGGCGACGGGTGATCCCGTCATGGCGATCGGCGGGTTCAACGGCAGCGACCCGTCGCCGACGCTCGAGGAGTTCGAGCAGTACGTCGCCGACGGAGAGATCCATTACTTCGTCGGAGGGTCGATCGGCGCGTCGAACGGCGGCAGCTCGGAGTCGAGCGACATCGCGGCCTGGGTCGAGGCGAACTTCACACCCACCGAGGTCGACGGGGTCACGCTGTACGACCTGACCGACCCCGTCGGCTGACCCGCCGTCACACCGCCCGACACGAACCGGACACCGCGCGCTGGCGCGGTGTCCGGTTCACCACGCGGTGCCCGACGGAGCCGGGACGGACGAGGAGGCGCGGTATCGTTGATCGTCCGCCCCCGTAGCTCAGCGGATAGAGCAGGAGCCTTCTAATCTCTTGGTCGCAGGTTCGATTCCTGCCGGGGGCACCACGTGGTCGCAGGTTCGATTCCTACCGGGGGCACCACCACGCGGCGATGACTCCTGCCAGACGTCTCAGGCGAAGCGGAAGCAGTCGGTGGCGTCGGCGCGACTCCAGAACTCGCCGATCTCGACGAACCGTCGCTGACGGGCGATGAACCGCTTGGCCCGGTACTTCTCGCCCTGCGGGTCGGCGAACCGCTCGACGTACCCGAGCACCTCCCCGCCCGGGCGGGTGACCCGTGCGAGATCGTCACGGACCTGCACGAGTCGCAGACCCCCTCGGGTCTCGTCGAGCTGGAGTCGGGGTTCGTCGTGCGTGTGCGTGCTCGCCGAGGCGAGCGGGGTGTGCAGGGCGGGGAAGGCGGTGGTGGTCATGAGGTGCTCCTGAGGTCATCCGGCCGATGCTGTCGAGAACACCTCCGACGCTACGGTCGACCACCGACATTCCCGCGGCCGACCGCACCCGATGGCGCGACCGCGACCGCGACCGCGGCCCCCACCCCTCAGCCCGCCGCAGCCCCGCCCCGCCCGGTCAGCGCCCCGTGCCGTCGACCGCGAGCGGCTCGATCGCCGCCAGCTCGTCGTCCGTGAGCGCCGCGCCGTGCAGGGCGTCGAGGCTGTCGTCGAGCTGCGCGACGGACGACGCGCCGATGAGCGCGCTCGTGACCGCGGGCTGCCGCAGCACCCAGGTCAGGGCGAGCTGCGCGAGCGACTGGCCCCGCGCCTCCGCGATGCCGTTCAGGCCCCTGACCCGCTCGAGGTAGGTCTCGCTGAGGGCCTCCTCGGTGAACCAGCGGCCCTCGGCCATGCGGGAGCCCGCGGGCGCCTCGCCCGAGAGGTAGCGCCCGGTGAGCAGTCCGCCGGCGAGGGGCGAGAAGACGATCGATCCGACCCCCCGCTCGAGGAGGGTGTCGAAGAGGCCGTTCTCGGGCTTGCGGTCGAACATGTTGTAGCGCGGCTGGTGGATGAGCAGCGGCACCCCCTCGGCGGCGAGCGCGTCCGCCGCGGCGACCGTCTGCTCGGGCGAGTAGTTCGAGATGCCGGCGTAGAGGGCCTTGCCCTGGCGGACGGCCGTGGCGAGGGCGCCCATCGTCTCCTCGATCGGGGTCTCGGGATCGGGCCGGTGCGAGTAGAAGACGTCGACGTAGTCGAGACCCAGGCGACCGAGGCTCGCGTCGAGCGACGACAGCAGGTACTTGCGCGATCCGCCGTCGCCGTACGGACCCGGCCACATGTCGTAGCCGGCCTTCGACGAGACGACGAGCTCGTCGCGGTACGGGCGCAGGTTCGCGGCGACGATGCGACCGAACTGCTCTTCGGCCGAGCCGTAGGGAGGCCCGTAGTTGTTCGCGAGGTCGAAATGGGTGACGCCGCGGTCGAACGCACGGAGGACGATGTCGCGCTGGGTCTCGAGCGCGCGATCGGTGCCGAAGTTGTTCCAGAGACCGAGCGAGATGCGCGGCAGTCGGAGGCCGCTCCGGCCGGTGCGTACGTAGTCGAGCTTCGAGTACCGTGCGTCGTCGGCGACGTAGGGGGTGAAGGGTGATCTCATGGCAACACCCTAGGGTGCGGCGGTGCGGGCGCCCCGGTCCTCTCGGTGGGCGGGGGAGTACATTCCGGGGCGAGGGCGACCCGTCGGTCAGAGGACCGCGTGTCGTCACCGTTCTCCGTCGCCTCGCTGCCGCGGGCGACGACCTACAGAGAGGTGCTCGACGATGAGCGACCAGACGACGACGAGACAGACCTGGGTGGCAGTCGGCCCCTCCGGGACGGTGGGCTCCATCCACCGCACGGACGAGGGCTTCGCGGTCCGCATGCCTTCGCGCGACTCCGACGAGGGCGCGGTGTTCCCGACCCTGGCCGTGGCGAAGAGCGCGCTGTTCGCGGCGCTCGGACCCGGCGCGGACTACCCGGAGTTCCACGAGCACTGACACCGGCCGCCGATATCGGCCACCGCACCGGGCGCGGTCATGATCCCTCCCCGGTCGACCCGTCGCCGTCGCCGTCCACAGGGAGGCGCGGTACGGGTCGATCGGCGGCCCCGCGGTCGCGAGACTCGCCCCATGACCGACATCATCACCCTCACAGGGACCATCGCCACCGATCCGCGCACCGTCACGACCGAGGCCGGCCTCGACATCGCCAGCTTCCGCCTGGCGAGCACCATCCGTCGCTACGACCGCTCGACCGACACCTGGTCGGACGGCGAGACGAACTGGTACACCGTCACCGCCTTCAGGGCCATCGCCGGCAACGTCGCGGCCAGCGTCAAGAAGGGCGACCGCGTGCTCGTCACGGGCCGCCTCCGAGTGCGCCCCTGGCAGAACGGCGACCGATCGGGCACCACCGTCGAGATCGACGCCGACGCGATGGGGCACGACCTCCGGTGGGGCCGATCGACCTTCACCCGGTCGTCGGCCGCCGCCGTGGCGCCGTCGTCGAGCGACGCACCCGAGCAGGTCGAGCAGCCCGAGCGGGCGGACGACACGGACGGCGTGGACGCCGAGGAGGCGCGGCGCGGGTCTCCCACGACGCCCGCGGCCGACGGATGGTCGGTCGCGCCCCTCGGCGCCGACGAGTCGGGTGCCTCGACGCCCGGTGCCGACGGGCCGGGCGTGCGCGACCTCGAGAGCATCGACACGCCCTTCTGATCGACCCGTAGAATCGGCAGCGGCTCCGCCCGGGCCGCATGATCGTCCGCGAAGAGGAAGGCCCGCCGTGCCCCGCTCGCGTCTCGCGCCGTCCGCCATGGTGCTGCTGGCCCTGGCCTTCGGGGCGGCGGGCTGCACCTCGAGCCCCGACCCGGTCGCGACCGACCCCGTGCCGAGCGCATCCGCGACGGCGGCGGCCACCTCCCTCGCGGCGGACGCCCCGATCGACGAGGCCCGCGCCTTCTTCGACCGGGTCAACAGCTCGTACCTCGACGGCGGGGGAGCGACCGACGGGCGGTCGCTCGTCGACAACCTCGTCGCGGCCGGGTTCGACAAGGCCGACATGCAGGTCACGAGCGACACGACGTCGATCGGTCGAGAGGCCGACTCGATCCAGTTCTCCGTGCTGCGCGGCGAAGACTGCCTCGTCGGTCAGGCGGGGTCGACCGGCTACTCCAGCCAGGTCGCCCCGGTGCTCGGCACGGGCGACTGCCTGATCGGCACGACGCGGACCATCGACTGGTGACCCGGGCGCCATCGGCGCCCTCCTCTTCGTTCTCACCCACCGGGGCGCATCGCCCTGCCCGATAGACTGGACCCCATGGCCGAATACATTTACTCGATGGTGCGCGCCCGCAAGGCGGTCGGCGACAAGCTGATCCTCGACGACGTCACGATGTCGTTCATCCCAGGCGCCAAGATCGGCGTCGTGGGGCCCAACGGCGCCGGCAAGTCGACGATCCTGAAGATCATGGCGGGGCTCGACACCCCCAGCAACGGCGAGGCGAAGCTCAGCCCCGGCTACACCGTCGGCATCCTCATGCAAGAGCCAGAGCTCGACGAGACCAAGACCGTGCTCGAGAACGTCCAGGAGGGCGTCGGTCCGATCAAGCAGAAGCTCGACCGCTTCAACGAGGTGTCGGCCGCCATGGCCGAGCCCGACGCCGACTTCGATGCGCTGCTCGCCGAGATGGGCACCCTCCAGGAGGACATCGACGCCGCCGACGCGTGGGATCTCGACTCGCAGCTCGAGCAGGCGATGTCCGCCCTCCGCACGCCCCCGGGCGACGCCGAGGTCGCGAACCTCTCCGGTGGTGAGAAGCGCCGCGTCGCGCTGTGCAAGCTGCTGCTGCAGAAGCCCGACCTCCTCCTGCTCGACGAGCCCACCAACCACCTCGACGCCGAGAGCGTGCTCTGGCTCGAGCAGCACCTCAGCAAGTACCCCGGCGCCGTGCTCGCCGTGACCCACGACCGGTACTTCCTCGACCACGTCGCCGAATGGATCGCCGAGGTCGACCGCGGTCGTCTCTACCCCTACGAGGGCAACTACTCGACCTACCTCGAGAAGAAGGGCGAGCGCCTGCAGGTGCAGGGCAAGAAAGACGCCAAGCTGGCGAAGCGCCTCGCCTCCGAGCTCGAGTGGGTCCGCAGCAACGCCAAGGGCCGCCAGGCGAAGTCCAAGGCGCGTCTGGCCCGCTACGAAGAGATGGCGAACGAGGCCGAGCGCACACGCACCCTCGACTTCGAGGAGATCGTGATCCCCGTCGGGCCGCGACTCGGCTCGCAGGTCATCGACGCGCACAAGCTGCACAAGTCCTTCGGTGACCGCGTCCTGATCGACGATCTCTCGTTCACGCTGCCCCGCAACGGCATCGTCGGCGTCATCGGCCCGAACGGCGTCGGCAAGACGACCCTGTTCAAGACGGTCGTCGGTCTCGAACCGCTCGACGGCGGCGAGCTCAAGGTCGGCGAGACGGTCGACATCTCGTACGTCGACCAGAGCCGCGGTGGCATCGACCCGAACAAGAACCTGTGGGAGGTCGTCTCCGAGGGGCACGACTACATCCAGGTCGGCAAGACCGAGATCCCGTCGCGGGCCTACGTCTCGCAGTTCGGATTCAAGGGCCCCGATCAGCAGAAGAAGGCCGGTGTGCTCTCCGGTGGTGAGCGCAACCGCCTCAACCTGGCGCTCACCCTCAAGCAGGGCGGCAACCTCCTGCTGCTCGACGAGCCCACGAACGACCTGGACGTCGAGACCCTCGGCAGCCTCGAGAACGCTCTGCTCGAGTTCCCCGGCTGCGCCGTGGTCATCACCCACGACCGGTGGTTCCTCGACCGCATCGCGACGCACATCCTCTCGTGGGAGGGGCTGAACGACGACGGCACGCCGAAGTGGTACTGGTTCGAGGGCAACTTCGAGGCCTACGAGGAGAACAAGATCGAACGTCTCGGTGCCGACGCCGCCAAGCCCAGCTCGGCGACGTACCGCAAGCTGACCCGCGACTGAGATGACCCGCCTGCACGTTCCGACCCGGGTCCGCTGGAGCGACCTCGACGGGTACCGGCACGTGAACAACGCGTCGATGCTGCGCCTCCTCGAAGAGGCGCGCATCGACGCGTTCTGGTCGGTCGACGGCGAGGTCGACCAGACGTCGGGCGCGGCGGTGCTCGACGGCAGCCCCGGTGCCGACACGATGACCCTCATCGCTCGTCAGGAGCTCGAGTACCTGCTGCCCATCCCGTACCTCAGGGCGCCGCTCGACATCCAGGTCTGGGTCGGTCGGCTCGGCGGCGCCAGCCTCGAGGTCTGCTACGAGGTGTGGTCACCACTCGGCGTCGAACCGCGGCAGCTCTTCACCAAGGCGGCGACGACCATCGTGCTCGTCGACGCACCGACGAACACGCCGCGACGGATCTCGGCCCGCGAACGCGCCGCATGGGAGCCCTTCGTCGAGCCGCCGCTGACCTTCCGTCGTCGCTGAGTCGAGACGCACCGAACCCGCGCTCGAGCACCTTGAGCGTCCTCGAGAAGCCCCGCACCGCCCGGCCCCGCACCGCCGTCAGGCTCGGGGGACGCGGATCATGCCCTCCTGCGCGACGCTGGCGAGCAGTCGACCCGACCCGTCGTAGATGCGACCGAGCGCGAGTCCGCGCCCACCGGTGGCGTTCGGGCTCTCCTGGACGTAGAGCATCCACTCGTCGGCGCGGCCCGGGCGGTGCCACCACATCGCGTGGTCGAGGCTGGCGGCCTTCAGCCCGGGGGTGATCATCGGCACGCCGTGCCGACGGTAGATCGTCTCGAGCAGCGTGTAGTCGCTGGCGTAGAGCAGGGCGGCGCGGTGCAGATCGAGGTCGTCGGGCAACGGCGACGTCGCCTTCATCCACACGGCCTGGTGTGCCACCCGGGCGCCGTCGATCGTGAAGTAGACGGGCGACGGCACGTGCCTCATGTCGAACGGGCGGGCGGCCCAGGCACGGGCCACGGGGTGGTCGACGGCCGACAGCAGCTCGGAGTCGCTCGGCACGTCGTCGGGCCCGGGGAGGTCCGTCGGCATCTCGACCTGGTGGTCGAGGCCGTCGTCGAGGGTCTGGAACGAGGCGATCATCGACAGGATGGGCACGCCGTCCTGCGACGCCTGAGTCCGTCGGGTGGCGAACGACCGCCCGTCGTGGATCCGGTCGACCGTGAACGTGATGGGGATGCTGAGATCGCCGGGGCGGAGGAAGTACGCGTGCAGCGAGTGCACCGCGCGTTCCCCGCCGATCGTCCGCTGAGCGGCGACCAGCGACTGGGCCATCACCTGACCGCCGAATACGCGCCCGAGGGGCTCCCACTGCGAGGTGCCGGTGAAGACGTCTTGGCCGCCGACGTTGCCCGCGGGGGCCAGGTCGAGGGTGGCGAGCAGGCTCTGCAGCGGATCGTCGGTCATCCGATGTAGTTTAGGGGGCCGATGAGCACGACATTCACCCTCCCCGACTCCCTTTCCCTCAGCGACCTCGCGACCTATCTGGGGCGGGCGGGCCGGGTCGAAGACGGCTCCGTGCGTCTCATCGCCGGCTCCGGCGTGCTCGCGGTCTACACGGCCGTCTTCTACCCCCTCGGGCTGCTCGACGAGAGCCCCACGGTGCTCGGTCTCCGCACCTACCAGCTCGACGACTCGCCCGTCTTCGACGCCGTGGTGCCCGTCCGGTCGATGAAGGAGCGGCTGGTCAGGCTGCAGAACGACGTCGTCGACCCCACGGCGCCGGTCACGGTGTCGCTCCCGGTCGAGGTCAACACGGTCACCTGGGCCGCGATCTCGCCGCCGCGCGGCGGCTGGTCGCCGCTGCCGGGCGCCGACGAGGGCGTCCTGCGGGCGACGGCGACCTCGGGCATCGACGAGATCGCGGCGGCGCTGCCCGAGAACGCCGGCGAGCAGATCGTGCACCGCGTGCGCTCCGAGGTCTGGTCGCGCTCCGTCCCGGGTCTCGAGCATGTGCCCGCCGGGGCCGCCTTCGCCGGTCTGAGCCTCGGGTTCCTGGTCGAGGGCGACGAGGTCGCGCTCTTCGAGACCGGCCCGTGGACGCGGCTGACGACCAGTCGGGGCCACGTGCTCGTCAAGCGCCGCGCCTCCCTGCTCGGCGGCTGACGCGATCCGACCCGCACGCGAGTCGACCCGCACGCGAGTCGACCCGCACGCGGTCAGACCCGCACCCCGGTCGGGATCCGGACGGACCCCGAGGAGGCGCGGGTCGCCCGGGCGGGCACCCGTCGGTCAGGCGGACGGCGCGTTCACCATCGCGTGGGCGGCGCGTTCGAGGTAGGCCCAGAGGGTGGCGTCGTCGAGCGGCGACAGCGACAGCTCGTCGACGGCCGTGCGCATGTGCAGCAGCCAGCGGTCGCGCGCCTCGGGTGTCACGGTGAAGGGCGCGTGGCGCATGCGCAGGCGAGGGTGCCCGCGCTCCTGGCTGTAGGTCGTCGGACCGCCCCAGTACTGCTCGAGGAACCCCGTCAGTCGCTGGATCGCCCCCTCGAGGTCGGCTTCGGGATACATCGGCCAGAGCACGTCGTCGTGCCGGACCCCTTCGTAGAAGCGCCGCACGAGTCGCTCGAAGGTCGGCCGACCGCCGATCTGCTGCCAGAAGTTGCCTTGGGCGGCGTCCTGTCCGAGACCGGCGCGGAGGGTGACGGGCTGACCCGCGCCTCCTGCGCTCGGGGGGCCGACGGGCAGGCCGGGGCCGCCGCCGAGACCGGACGACGGGGGAGTCGGGGGCAGATCGGTCACTTGCGCTTGCCCTTCGGGATGTGCGGCGTCGGCGAGGTGCGGGGCGGACGTGCGCCCTGGACGGAGGAGGCGCTGTCGAAGCCCGTGAGGACGACGCTGGTCAGCGACGGCAGCACGATGTCGAGCGCATCGGTGGTCTTCTTCAGCCGGGCGCGCAGCTCGCGGTCGACGGTGTCGCGATCGGACGATCGCGTCTTCACGACGATGCGGATGACGACGTGCTCTTCGGCGATCGACTGGATGCCCCAGACCTCGGGCGTCTCGAGGATCGCGCGCTTCCAGCGGGGGACGGCGGCGAGCTCGGTCGCGGTCTCGAGCATGGCGTCCTGCACCTGGTCGACGTCGGCCGAGTAGGGCACGGCGAGGTCGATGACGACGCGGGTCCAGCCCTGCGACATGTTGCCGACCCGGAGGATCTCGCCGTTGCGGACGAACCAGAGGACGCCGTTGACGTCTCGGATCTGCGTCACACGGATGCCGACGGCCTCGACGACCCCGGCGGCCGGCCCGACGTCGACCACGTCGCCGACCCCGAGCTGGTCTTCGGCGACCATGAAGACGCCGTTCAGCAGGTCTTTGACGATGTTCTGGGCGCCGAAGGCGAGACCGGCGCCGACGACGCTGGCCGCCCCGACGATGGCGACGATGTCGAAGTTGAGCTCGCCGAGAACCAGCACGAGGGCGATGCCGGCGATCAGCACGGTCACGACGTTGTTCAGCACGCTGCCGAGGGTGCGCGTGCGCTGCACGACGCGGACGGCCTGCAGCGGCGAGGCCATCAGCGCCTGCGTGTCGTCGACGTTCTGCTTGCGCTTGATGCCGTTGACGACCTGGTCGACGATCCGACGGATGGTGAAGTGCAGCGCCACCCGGAGGAGCACCGCGACCACGATGATTCCGGCGATGCGGATGGGGATGCCCCACATCTTCCAGAAGGCGTCCCAGTCGAAGGAGACGGGGGCGGCGGGGTCGGTGCCGGCGGCGAGGAGGAGGAGAGTCATCGTCGACAAGTGAAGCACGGGTCGTCAGGTCTCTGCGGTGAGGCCGCTGATCGCCGAAGCGGCAGACCCTCTGAGAAGGTCTGCCGCTTCGGGTGCGGGGCGGTGCCGGCGGGGCGGTGCCGGCGGGCCGACTAGCGCTCGTCCGCCGCCTGGGCGCGCAGGGCGCGCTCGACACCCGAGACGCTCTCGCTGACGATGCGGCGGAGGGCCGGCACGTCGGGGTTGGCCTCGAGCCACGCGTACGACGCGTCGACGAGGGCCTGGTCGGCGAGGCCGGCCGGGTAGAGCCCCGAGACGAGCGTGTCGGCGATGTGGTAGCTGCGCGACTCCCAGATGCCCGTCAGCGACGAGAAGTACCGGTCGACGAGCGGCTGCAGGATCACCGGGTCGTTCGCGTGCTGGAACCCGAGCGTCGTGGCCCGCACGATGGCGTTGGGCTGGTCGGCGCTGTCGACGATCGAGGCGAACGCGGCCTCCTTGCCCGCCGTCGTCGGGAGGGTCGCTCGCGCGCGGGCGGCGGCCTGCGCGCCGTTGGCCGTGTTGTCGGCGGCCAGGGCCTCGTCGATCTCGGCCTCGCCGGCGCCGCCGACGAGCACGAGGCCCTCCAGCAGCTGCCAGCGGAGGTCGGTGTCGACGGTGAGGCCCTCGAGGGCGACCGATCCGTCGATCAGACCGGCCAGCGCCTCCTTGTGGGCCTCGGTCGACGCGATCGCCGCGAAGAACGTGACGAACTGGAACTGGGCGTCCGACCCGGCCTCGGCGGCCTGCGCCAGGGCCCACAGGCCGTCGCCGACCTCGGTGACCGTGGAGGCGCGGCGCGCGGGGGCGACGTAGCTGCGGGCCGTCTGCAGCAGCTGCGAGAGCGTCGTGCGGATGGTCGTCGACTCGGTCTCGGTCGCGATGTTGTCGAGCACGAGGCGGACGTAGTCGGACGGCGAGGTCTCGGCGTCGCGGGTGGCGTCCCAGACGGAGCCCCAGACGAGGGCGCGCGCCAGCGGGTCGGCGATCTCCGAGAGGTGCGCCAGCGCCGTCTCGAGCGAGGTCTCATCGAGACGGATCTTCGCGTAGGCGAGGTCGTCGTCGTTGATGAGCACGAGGTCGCCGCGCGTCAGGCCGACGAGCTCGGGCACCTCGGTGCGGGTGCCGTCCACGTCGATCTCGACACGGTCGGTGCGGACCAGCGAGCCGCCCTGCAGGGCGTAGAGGCCGATCGCGAGACGGTGCGGGCGGATCGTCGGGTAGTCGGCCGCCGCCTCCTGCAGCACCGCGAACGAGGTGATGACGCCGTCGGCGTCGACCTCGAGCTCGGGGCGGAGGGTGTTGACGCCCGCCGTCTCGAGCCACAGCTTCGACCAGCTGGTCAGCTCGCGACCCGAGGTGGCCTCGAGCTCGACGAGGAGGTCGCTGAGCTCGGTGTTCGAGTGGTGGTGCTTCTGGAAGTACGCGGCGACGCCGGCGTAGAACGCGTCGATGCCGACCCAGGCGACCAGCTGCTTCAGCACCGATCCGCCCTTGGCGTACGTGATGCCGTCGAAGTTGACCTGGACGTCCTCGAGGTCGTTGATCGTGGCGACGACGGGGTGGGTCGAGGGAAGCTGATCCTGGCGGTAGGCCCAGCTCTTCTCCATCGCCTGGAACGTCGTCCAGGCCTCGGTCCACTCGGTGGCCTCGGCCGTCGAGATGGTCGACGCCCATTCGGCGAACGACTCGTTCAGCCAGAGGTCGTTCCACCACTTCATGGTGACGAGGTCGCCGAACCACATGTGGGCGAGCTCGTGCAGGATCGTGACGACGCGGCGCTCCTTGATGGCGTCGGTCACCTTGCTGCGGAACACGTACGTCTCGACGAAGGTCACGGCGCCCGCGTTCTCCATCGCGCCGGCGTTGAACTCGGGCACGAAGAGCTGGTCGTACTTCTCGAACGGGTACGCGTACTGGAACTTCTCCTCGTAGTACCCGAAGCCCTGGCGGGTCTTCTCGAAGATGTAGTCGGCGTCGAGGTACTCGGTGAGCGAGCGACGCGTGAAGATGCCGAGGGGGATGGTGCGGCCGTCGGCGCTCGTGAGGTCGCTGCGGACGACGTCGTAGGGGCCCGCGATGATCGCGGTGATGTAGCTCGAGAGCACGGGCGTGGGCGCGAAGGTCCAGGTGCCGGTCTCGCCGTCGACGACGGGCTCGGGGGTCGTCTGGTTGCTGACGACCTGCCAGCGGGCGGGCGCCGTGACGGTGAACTGGAACGTCGCCTTGAGGTCGGGCTGCTCGAACACGGCGAAGACCCGGCGGCTGTCGGGCACCTCGAACTGCGAGTAGAGGTAGACCTCGCCGTCGACGGGGTCGACGAAGCGGTGCAGACCCTCGCCGGTGTTCGTGTACTCGGCGTCGGCGACGACCTCGAGCACGTTCTCGGTCGCGAGGCCGTCGAGCTGGATGCGCACGCCGTCCGAGACGGTCGCGGCGTCGAGCGCCGTGCCGTTCAGCACCACGGAGTGCACGGTGCGGGTGAGGGCGTCGATGAAGGTCGAGGCGCCCGGGGTCGCGGTGAAGCGCACGGTGGTCGTGCTGCCGAACACCTCGTCGCCGCGGGTCAGGTCGAGGTCGATCTCGTACGACTGCACGTCGACGATGCTCTTGCGCTCCTGCGCTTCGACGCGGGTGAGGTTCTCTCCGGGCACGGTGGCTCCATCCGTATAGGTAGTGAGGGGACTCGTGGTCCGCTGAAAGCCTAGACCGGCCGTCGTGACGCGGGGTGTTGACTGGGGTGATGACCGACACCGTCGCCCCCGCTCCCCGAACCGCCGTCGACTTCTGGTTCGACCCCTCGTGCCCCTGGGCCTGGATGACCAGCCGCTGGATCGACGAGGTCGCCGCGCACCGCGATCTCGACGTGACCTTCCACATCATGAGCCTCGCCGTGCTCAACGAGGACAACGACGTCAGCGACGAGTACAAGGCGAACTTCGCCCGCATGCTCCGCTACACGCGTCTCGTCACGGCCGTCGGCGAGCTGCACGGGCAGTCCGCCGTCAAGCCCCTCTACGACGCCCTCGGCACGCGCATCCACCCCGGCGGCGAGACCGACGCCGACGTGGTCATCCCCGCGGCGCTCGCCGAGGTCGGCCTGCCGGCCGACCTCGCGCGGTACGCCGACACCGACGAGTACGACGCGCAGATGCGCGCCAGCCACTTCGACGGGATCGAGCGCGTCGGACAGGACGTCGGCACGCCGGTGATCGCCGTGAACGGCACCGCCTTCTTCGGGCCGGTCATCTCGCCCGCGCCGAAGGGCGACGAGGCCGCCCGCCTCTGGGACGGCGTCGTCGCCGTCGCCTCGTACCCGGGGTTCTTCGAGATCAAGCGCACCCGCACGGTCGGGCCGATCTTCGACTGACGACCCGCGCCTCCTCGGCTCGAGGGCCCCGCCGCCGAGGAGGCGCAGGTCGCGATCCGTCCGCCGGCCCGGTTCTATGATGATCACCATGCGCATCCACGTGGCGACCGATCACGCCGGCCTCGAGTTCAGCCAGACGGTCATCCAGCACCTCTCCGACGCGGGCCACGACGTGACCGACCACGGGCCGACCTCGTACGAGCCCCTCGACGACTACCCGTCGTTCTGCATCGCGGCGGCGAGGGCGGTCGTCCGCGATCAGCGCGAGGGCCACGACGCGCTCGGCGTGGTCTTCGGCGGTTCGGGCAACGGCGAGCAGATCGCCGCGAACAAGGTCGAGGGCGTGCGAGCCGCACTGGTCTGGAACGACTCGACCGCCCGTCTGGCCCGACAGCACAACGACGCCAACGTGATCGCCATCGGCGCGCGTCAGCACACCGAGTCCGAGGCGCTCGCCTTCATCGACGCCTTCGTCGCCGAGCCCTTCAGCCACGACGAGCGTCATGCGCGACGCATCGCGCAGGTCGGCGAGTACGAGACCACCGGGGCCATCGCCGGGCACCCGGTCGACTGACGACGTAACGTCGAGTGCGGCGGGCGCCCCGGTCGGGGTCCCCGCCGCTTCGTCGTCCCGGCCCCGCCGCCGGGACCTCACCCCGAGAGAGGGAGCACCGTGCCCGAGGGTCATTCCGTCCACCGCATCGCCAACCAGTTCGAGCAGAGCTTCGTCGGGCACCGAGCCGCGGTCAGCTCGCCTCAGGGGCGCTTCGCGGCCGGGGCCGAGAGGCTCGACGGCGCGACCATGGTGGCCGCGAAGGCCGTCGGCAAGCAGATGTTCCTCGAGTTCGACAACGGGCTCTGGCTGCACGTGCACCTGGGGCTCTACGGGGCCTGGGACTTCGCGGGCGAGATCGCGACGGGGCACTCGATGGCCGAGTCGCGGCGTCGCCGGGCCGCCACGCGCAAGGCCGAGAACGCCCCCGACGACGACGGCGAGCACTCGATGGCGAGCATCGGAGCGCCGCGCACGAGTCGGGTGCGCATGGCCGAGCAGGAGAAGGCCGAAGACGACATCGAGTCGTTCCCGCCCGAGCCGGTCGGCCAGGTGCGGGTGCGGCTGCTCACCGACACGGCGGTCGGCGACCTGCGCGGTCCGACGAAGTGCGAGGTGCTCGATGCGGCGGGAGTCGACATGGCGATCGCCAAGCTCGGCCCCGACCCGCTGGTCGACTCGCCCAAGAAGGGCGCCGACCGGTTCGTGTCCGTCGCGGGCAAGAAGCGCACCCCGATCGGTCTGCTGCTGATGGATCAGAGCGTCGTCAGCGGCATCGGCAACATCTACCGGGCCGAACTGCTCTTCCGGGCGCGGCTCAACCCGCACACCCCCGGCAACCAGGTGCCCGAAGAGGTGCTGCGCGCCCTCTACAAGGACTGGACGAAGCTCCTGAAGAGCGGCGTCGAGCTGGGCCAGATGATGACCATGGACGGTCTGACGAAGGCGCAGCACGCCAAGGCCCTCCGCAGCCGGGCCGACCGGCACTGGGTCTATCACCGCGAAGGACTGCCCTGCCGGGTCTGCGGCACGAACATCGTCATGGAGATGGCCGCGGGTCGGAAGCTCTACTGGTGCCCGACCGACCAGACTTGAGCCCATGCGGCACACCCCCACGTTCGTCCTGACCGATGTCGACGAGGTCAGGCGCCTGATCCGCGAGAACCCGTGGGCGACCATCGTGTCGCACACGGCCGCGGGCATCATCGCGTCGCACTACCCCGTGGTGCTCGAGCCCGCCGACCCGGCCGACCCCGACGCGATCTCCATCGTCAGTCACGTCGGCCGCCCCGACGAGCGCTCGCACGAGCTCGGCGAGCACGAGGCCATGGTGATCATCCAGGGCCCGCACGGCTACATCTCGCCCGGCTGGTACCCCGCCGAGCAGATCGTCCCGACCTGGAACCACGTCACCGCGCATCTCTGGGGCGTCCCCGAGATCCTGTCCGACGACGAGAACTTCCGAGTGCTCGGCGAGCTCGTCGACCACTTCGAGAACGTGATGCCCGAGCCCGTGTCGCTCGCTCTCGACGAGGAGGGCTCCCGCCGCGTCGCGAAGGGCACCGTCGGCATCCGCCTGCGGGTGACGCGGTTCGACGCCCGCCTGAAGCTCAGTCAGAACAAGCCGCCGGAGGTCGTCGACCGCATCGTCGACGAGCTCGAGCACGGCCGGCACTACGCGCAGCCGGCGCTGGCCGCCGAGATGCGACGGGTGCGCGACCGATGAGTCTCGTCGACGCCCCGACCGGGGGAGCCGAGGAGGCGCGGGGCCTGATCCTGACAGACGCCCGCCTCGTCGGCAGCGACGGCTCCCCGGTCGACGTGCTGATCGAGTCGGGCGAGGTCTCGGCGATCGCCCCCGGCATCACCCCGGCTCCCGGCGTCGACGTGGTCGACCTCGGCGGGCGCTGGCTCGCACCCGGTCTCTGGGACTGGCACGTGCACATGGACCAGTGGGCGCTCGCCCGGCGTCGACTCGACCTCTCGACCGCCCGCTCCGCCGCCCACGCGGCGTCGCTCGTCGGCGAGAAGCTGCGCGACGACCCGCCGCCGAGCGGGCAGCCGCTCGTCGGCTACGGCTTCTTCGACGCCCTGTGGGCCGACGAGCCGACCCGCGGGGTGCTCGACTCCGTCAGCGGCGACGTGCCCGTCGTGCTGGTCAGCAACGACCTGCACGCGGCGTGGCTCGATTCCGCGGCCCTGGCACGATACGGCTACGGAGGCCACCCCACGGGTCTGCTGCGCGAGCAGGACGCCTTCGACGTCAGCACGCGGGTGAGCGCGGTCCCCGACGAGCTGCTCGACCGGTGGGTGGCCGAGGCGTCCGCCGCCGCGGCCGCGCGTGGCGTCGTCGGCATCGTCGACCTCGAGATGTCGTTCTCGATCGACCGGTGGGCCCGACGGGTCGCCGGCGGCGACCGCAGCCTCAGGGTGTCGGCCGGCGTCTACCCCGCCGACCTCGACCGGGTGATCGAGCGGGGCCTCCGCACCGGCGACGTCATCGATGGCACCGGGGGGCTCGTGACCATGGGCCCGTTCAAGATCATCACCGACGGGTCGTTGAACACCCGCACAGCCTTCTGCCACGACCCGTATGCGGGTCTCGAGGGCACCCCCGCGGCTCGGGGCCTGTCCGCCTACGACGCCGACGAGCTCGTCGACTGGCTGCGCCGCGCCTCCTCGGCCGGGCTGGTGCCCGCGGTGCACGCCATCGGCGACGCCGCGAACGCCCTCGCGCTGGACGCCCTCGAGGCGGTCGGCTGCGGCGGGAGCATCGAGCACGCGCAGCTCGTCGACGCCCGCGACGTCGCACGGTTCGCCCGGCTCGGCATCGTCGCGAGCGTGCAGCCCGAGCACGCGATGGACGACCGCGACGTGGCCGACCGTCTGTGGGCGGGGCGCACCGATCGCGCCTTCGCCTTCGAGTCGCTCGCCGCCGCCGGCGTGACGCTGCGACTCGGGTCCGATGCGCCCGTGGCGCCGCTCGACCCGTGGGTGTCGATGGCCGCCGCCGTGTCGCGGTCCCGCGACGGACGCGAGGCCTGGCACCCCGAGCAGCGTCTGGTCTCGTCGGTCGCGCTCGCGGCGTCGACTCGCGGGCGATCGTCGGTGGAGGCGGGATCGGTGGCGGACCTCGTCGTGACGGAGTCCGACCCTCTGTCGGCGGCGGACGCCGACCTCCGGGCGTTCGACGTCGCGGCGACCCTGCTGGGCGGCCGCTTCACCCACGTCGCGCTCGGCTGACCCGGGCGTCTGCGGTCCGCTTCCGCGCAGGCGGGGCACGACGGAGGCCGCCGCCCCGAGGGGCGACGGCCTCCGATCGTCTGGAGCGGGAGTCTCAGCCGGCGACGTGAGCGGCGAGGAACCAGCGGTCCTTCTCGAGGCCGCGCGAGATCTCGATGGCGACGTCCTGGCTCGAGGCGTCGAGCTCGCCGAGCTCGTCGATCGCGGTGCGGACCGCGACGAGCGAGGCGTCGATCTGGGCCACGAGCTCGGCGATCGTGGTGTCGATCTGGTTGAAGCCGGGCGAGGTGGGCGGGATGACCGTGTTGGCGGCGACGGTGGCGATGCGCCCGTCGACGGGCAGCCCGAGGGCGACGACGCGCTCCGCGGCGAGGTCGGCCCACTCACGTGCGTGGTCGACGACCACGTCGATCAGCTCGTGGACGGCGATGAACGCGATGCCGCGGACGTGCCAGTGAGCCTGCTTGCCGTTGACCGACAGCGCGGTCATGTCGGTGACGATCTGGCTGAGGAACTGGGCGACGCCGGCAGCGACGTCGGGGTCGACGGATCCCTGGGGGACGGTGCGGGTGAGGTCGGTCATGACGTGGTCCTTTCCTTGACGATGTGGTCAACGCTAGAGGTCTGAGAAGATTCCGCAAGCAAGCTGAGGCTCGGCTCACGTAGGCCAGCCTCGCCTCACCGAGAGCGTCGGAGGCGGGGGATAACCCCACCCGGGTTCCGGTCGCTGGCACCATGGGTCGGACGCCGGCCGTCGACCAGGCTCGACAGCATGAACCAGGAGACCCCCATCACGACCCCGAACCCCTACCTCTCGCCGCCGCGGCAGGCCGGCGGCTACGCCCGACGCTGGCGCGGCCTGCCCCGCGAGCTCGGCTACATCGCGCTGTCGGCGGTGCTCGTGGTGGTGGTGCTCATCGCGGCCAACATCGCCCTCCGCGGGTGGGAGACCTCCGGCGGCTACATCGCGAGCCTCCTGTCGCTCGCCGTCGTGGTGTTCGTCTCCCTCTGGGCGGCGCGCTGGTTCGGCACCTTCGAGGTGACGCGGCTGCGGTGGGCCTCCGACCGCCCGATCCGCCCCGTCGACTGGACGCCGAACACGACGTGGGGTCGCTCCGACAAGCGCATCGTCCGCGCCGTGTCCGTCGTCGCGAACCCGCACTACTGGCTCTACCTCCTCTACGCGGTCGTCGTCTTCCCCGCGGTCGCGGGGTTCACCTCGTTCGTCACATTCGCGGCGCTCGCCGTCCCGCTGGGGCTCGTGCTCCTGGGCGTGCTGATCCTCACCGCCGTCGTGCCGTGGAACATCTACTCCCTGGGCGACGCGCTCAGCGGGTCGACCGTCGGGTTCATGGCCCTCGCCGTGGGCGTGGTCGTCCTCGCCGCGGTCGTCCTGCTGCTGCCGTACGTGCTGCACGGGTTCGTCGTGATGCACCAGGCGATCGCCGCGGCCATGCTCGGCGGGTTCCGCTCCGACGAGCTCGAGGTGGAGCTCGCCGACCGCGAGATCTCCCGCACGGCGGCCCTCTCCGCCGAGGGCACGGCGCTCCGCCGCCTGGAACGCGACATCCACGACGGCCCGCAGCAGCGACTCGTCCGGCTCCAGATGGATCTCGCCGCCGCCTCCCGCGCCGTCGACACCGACCCCGACAAGAGCCGGAGCCTCATCGAGGAGGCGCGGGTGCAGTCCCAGGAGGCCCTCGAGGAGCTGCGGGCGCTGTCCCGCGGCTTCGCGCCTCCTCTGCTCCTCGACCGCGGTCTGCTCGCCGCCCTCGAGTCGCTGGTCGACCGGGCGACGATCCCGACCACGCTGCTCGACCGGGTGCCCGCCCACGTGGTCCTCCCGGTCGACATCGAGCGCAACGCGTACTTCATCGCCTCCGAGCTGGTCACGAACATCGGCAAGCACGCCGAGGCGTCGTCGGCCGACATCGTGGTGCGCACACGGCAGGCGCCCGACGGCATGGGGCTGCTCCTCGAGCTCGTGGCCACCGACGACGGCCGCGGCGGGGCGGGGCTCCGCGACGGGCACGGCCTGGCCGGGGTGCAGGAGCGCCTGGTGGGACTCGGCGGGTTCCTCGACATCTCGAGCCCGGCGGGCGGGCCGACCATCGTGACGGTGAGCATCCCGCTGACCGGGAGCCCGACGACGCCGACGATGCCGACGGAGACCGTGGTCTCCCTAGACTGACCGGATGGCCGACAGCACCCTCGATCCCGCCCTCCGTGTGGTGGTCGCCGACGACTCCGTGCTGCTGCGCGAAGGACTCGTCCGACTGCTCGACGAGATCGGGGTCGTGGTCGTCGGGGCCTACGGTGACGCCGACGAGCTGCTCGCCGCGCTCGACGCGGACCTCCCCGACGTGGCCGTCCTCGACGTGCGCATGCCCCCCTCGCACACCGATGAGGGGGTGCGCGCGGCCATCGAGATCCGCTCGCGCCGACCCGGCACGTCGATCCTGCTGCTCTCGCAGTACGTCGAGGTGGCCTACGCCCGAGACCTCCTCGAGGCGGGTTCCGGGGGAGTCGGCTACCTCCTGAAAGACCGCATCGCGTCGCTCGACGAGTTCCGCGACGCCCTCGAGCGGGTGGCGAACGGAGGCACGGTGCTCGACCCGCAGGTCGTGTCGCAGCTGCTCGGTCGGCGCAGCGACCCCCTCGCGGCGCTGACGCCGCGTGAACGCGAGGTCCTGACCCTGATGGCCGAGGGGCGGACGAACGCCGCGATCGCGTCGGCGCTCGTGATCGGCACCGGCGCCGTCGAGAAGAACGTCACCTCGATCTTCCAGAAGCTGCTGCTCGAAGACAGCGGCACCGACCATCGCCGCGTGCTCGCGGTGCTGGCCTACCTGCAGCACTGACACCGGCACCGGCACCGGCACCGGGGGCGGCACCGACCACCCGCCGGCCGCATCGCGCGGGGCGACGCAGGGGAGGGGCGCCGGCCAGGACCCTCGGGTAGCCTGTGGCGATGTCCGCGCCAGCCCCGACCCCGACCCCTCCGGGCGCGTCGGCGGCGCCGTACTGGGGCGATCGCATCGTGGGTCTCGAAGGCCTCCGCGGGCTGGCGGCGATGGCCGTGCTCTCGTACCACGTGGCGCACGTCCTGACGCGCGACGTCGAGGACGAGACGATGCCCCTGCTCGTCTTCTTCATGCACCAGGGCCTGAGCCTGTTCTTCGTGCTCTCGGGGTTCCTGCTGTTCTGGCCGTTCGCCACCCGCATCATCGAGGGTCGTGAGCTGCCGTCGCTGAGGCGCTACGCCACGAACCGGTTCCTGCGCATCTGGCCGGCCTACGTCGTCGTCCTCCTGATCGTCAACTTCGTCCTGCAGATGTCGTTCCTGTCGCAGAACGAGTTCGGTCGGCTGCCGTGGTGGAAGACCCTGGTCGACCTGACCCTTCTGCACTCCTACCTGCCCGGCACGCTGCGGACGGGTCTCGAGGTCTCGTGGACGCTGACCGTCGAGCTGACCTTCTACCTCGTGCTCCCGTTCCTGGCGATGCTCGGTCGGCACGTCGCGCTCCGCACCTCCGGCTGGATCGGTTCCCTCGTGCCGGTCGGGGCGATGTTCGTCGCCGGTGTCGCCGGCAAGATCTGGCAGCACACGGTGGGCGAGACGTCGGGCCTGAGCGGTGGGGACCTCGCGTGGTCCGACAACTGGTTCTCCGTCGTGAGCCGCAGTCTGCTGCTGCACGCCGACCTCTTCGCCTTCGGCATGGCCGCCTCGCTGCTCTACATCGCCGTCCGGCGGGGGGCCGCACCTCGAGTGGCCGTCTCCGCTCTCCGCGGCACGCTGCTCGTGATCATCGGGGCCGCCTTCGTGGTGGCCTGGATCGGCTCGACCCCCGAGTTCCAAGACACCTTCGCGTCCATCGGCTTCACGGGCGTGCTGCTGCTCATGGTGCTGCCGGCCCACGGCGACCGTCTGGGTCTCATCGCCCGGTTCTGCGACTGGGCGCCCGTCCGTGGCCTCGGGGTCATCTCGTTCAGCGTCTACCTGTGGCACATGCCGGTCATCCGCATCATGCAGGACCTCCTCGATCCCGGTCAGGGCGGACGCGCGCTGTACGTCCTCTATCTCGTCGTGACCGTCGCGATCACACTGACCCTCGCGACGATCACCTACTGGGCGGTCGAGAAGCAGGCGCTGCGCCTCAAGCCGACGGGCAGGCCCGCCCGCGGCGGCGGCGCCTCGGGCCTCGGCGCGACGGCACCGGGAGACGACGCGCTGGCCGAGCGGTCGTCAAGCCCGGGTGCCGAGCGGTCGTCAACCCCGGGTCGAGTCGGCGGGTGACGCCGCCTCGTCGAGGATGAGCTCGTGCAGCTCGCGGCCGAGTCTCTCGTAGCCGGCTGCCGTGGGGTGGATGCCGTCTGCGCTCGTGGCCGGGGCCCACTGTCCGTCGGCTCCTCTCGCGAAGAGCCAGGGATCGATGAGCGGATAGCCCTCGCCATAGGCCCATGAGGCCAGGTCGGCCTCGTAGGCCAGGGCCTCCTCGGGGGCGGGCTGGTAGGGCGGGATCGCCGCGATCAGCACGCGGTCGGCGCCCACCGTGCCGATGATCGACTCGTACGACGCCTCGGCCTCGGCGAAGCTCGTGCCGTGACGCACGTCGTTCGTCCCTCCCATCAGCACCAGGACGTCGGCGTCGACGGGCGAGACGGCGGCGGCCATCTGCTCGACGGTCGCGCCGGCACGGGCCCAGCCGCCGGCGAACACGACTCCGTCGCCCTGCGCGTAGGTCATCCACGACTCGTCGTCGAGTCCGTTGCCGAGGAACCCGCTGCGGCCTGCGCTCAGCGAGTCGCCGACCACCGCCACCCGGAGATCGTCGGCGGACGCCGCCGGTGCCACACCGCCTTCGGCACGCGGGGCCGTGGTGCTCGGTGCGGAGCAGGCGGACAGCGCCACGGCCAGTGCGGCGGCCGTGACGGTGGCGGCGGTGCCGAGCACGCGCGCCCGTCGGCGGACGGAGCGGCGGGGCGACGATCCCGGGGTCATGGCGCCATTCTGCGGCACCCGCGGTCGCTGCGCGAATCGCTCAAGGCGATCCGGTATTGATATGCTAAAGTTGATATCTGTTCATGGTTATCGAGCAGGGGAGTCCCGACACGTGATCTACAGACCCGAGATCGACGGCCTCCGGGCCGTGGCGGTCGTCAGCGTCATCCTGTTCCACGCGGGGGTGGCCGGCTTCGCAGGCGGTCTCGTCGGCGTCGACGTGTTCTTCGTGATCAGCGGTTATCTGATCACGGGCATCATCGTGGGCCAGCGGTCACGGGGCACCTTCACCCTCCGGTCGTTCTGGGCTCGCCGCATCCGGCGCATCGCGCCGGCGCTGCTCGTGGTCATGGCGGCGTGCACGCCGTTCGCGGTCCTCTGGATGATGCCGGACGAACTCGAGAACTTCGGCCAGTCGCTCGTCACGACCCTGCTCTCCGGCAACAACGTCCTGCTGTACCTGTCGAGCGGCTACTTCGACACCGCCTCCGAGTTCAAGCCGCTCATGCACACCTGGAGCCTCGGCGTCGAAGAGCAGTTCTATCTGCTCTTCCCCCTGCTGCTGCTCGCCCTGCTGGCCCTCGGGCGTCGGGCGGCGGCATCGGGCGTCGTCGTCGTCGGGCTCGTCAGCTTCGGGGTCGCCGTCTGGTGGTCGTCCACCGACCCCGATGCGGCCTTCTACCTGCTGCCCGCCCGATCGTGGGAGCTCCTCGTCGGGGCCGGGCTCGCCCTGTGGCACGCGCGGCCCGGCGCCGAGGCTGCGCCGCGCCTCCTCGGCCCTCGTGCCGCCTCCGCGGCTGCGACCGCGGGGCTCCTCGCCATCGTCGCCACCGTCGTGGCCGTCGACGGCGGCTCGGCCGTCTCCCCGTTCGTCCTGGTCGTCCCGGTCGTCGGTGCCGCCCTCGTCATCGCCTTCGCGCGCGAGGGCACCCCGGCCGCCCGGGTGCTCTCTCGGCCGCCCGTGGTGCTGGTCGGCCTCATCAGCTTCAGCGCCTACCTCTGGCACCAGCCCCTGTTCGCCTTCGCCCGCATCTGGTCGCCCGAAGAGCCCCCAGTCGGGGTCTTCCTCGTGCTCTCGGTCGTCTCCCTCGCGCTCGCCTGGCTCACCTGGCGCTTCGTCGAGACGCCGTTCCGATCGCCCGACACGGTCCGCCGCCGGGTCTTCGCCCCCGCGGTCGGGTCGGCCGTCGTGCTCGTCGCCGCCGCGGGCCTCGTGCTCCATTCGACCAACGGTCTGCCTGGTCGCATCTACGAGCCGGAGGTCCTGGCCGACGGCGCCACGGACGTCACGTACGTCCAGCGCCTGATCGAGAACGACGCCGAGCGCTTCGTCGACGACGACCGGCTCAACGTCTTCGTCGTCGGCAACAGCTTCTCGCGCGACCTGGCCAACGCCGTCCTCGAGACCTATCCGGAGGCGCGGCTCGAGATCATCCATCAGCCCGGGGTCCTCGGATGCCTCCGCGACCAGCCGACGCCCGCCCACTTCGACGAGCGTTACCAGGCGGCCGAGCTCATCCTCTACGCCACCGATCGGGAGTACCCGACGTGCGTGCGAGACGATCTCGCGCAGGCCGTGGCGGACGGCAAGGAGATCTTCTACGGCGGCGCCAAGAACTTCGGCGACAATGCGAACTGGATCGCACGCCAGGCGCCCGACGAGCGTGCCCTGCTGACCAACTCCGTCCCCGACGAGATCGTCGAGATGGACCACGTCGCCCGCGATCTGATCCCGGCCGAGCACCTCGTGCCCTGGCTCGACCTCGCGGTGGACGGCCGCGTGCCCATCACCGACGACGAGGGGCGCATCCTCTCGCCGGACCGCATCCACTTCACGAAGTACGGCGCCGCCTACTTCGGGGAGCGGGTGCTGCCGCAGACGGGACTCGACGAGATCATGAGATCGGTGACCCCGGAGGACTGAATCGGAGGGGATGACGGGAATCGAACCCGCGCCATCAGTTTGGAAGACTGAGGCTCTACCATTGAGCTACATCCCCGGACGCGGCCTCGGCCGCATGGGTAGAACCACTATAAACCATCTGCCGGATCGTTCAGTCACCGGTCGCTCGCGTCGGCTAGACTGACCGCGGCCTTTTCCCCGACCCGACCTCAACGGGACAACACGGGGTGAGACCGTTCCAGGTGATACACGGGGCGTAGCGTAGTGGCTAGCGCGTCCGTTTTGGGGGCGGAAGATCGCAGGTTCGAGTCCTGTCGCCCCGACGATCGTCTACCTGCTGTCTCGGATGTGAGTTCAGCGTCGCCAACACAGGAGAAGCCCCACATTGGTCCAGACCACGGTTGAAAAGCTCAGCCCCACGCGCGTCAAGCTCAACATCGTCGTGACTCCCGACGAGCTGAAGCCCAGCGTCACGCACGCCTACGGGCACATCGCCGAGACCATCAACATCCCCGGCTTCCGCAAGGGCAAGGTCCCGCCGCCCATCATCGACCAGCGCGTCGGTCGCGAAGAGGTGCTGAACCACGCCGTGAGCGAGAGCCTCGACAAGTTCTACCGCGAGGCCGTCACCGAGACCGAGATCCGCGTGCTCGGCCGCCCCGAGGCCGACGTCGTCGGCTGGCCCGACGTCAAGGACTTCTCGGGCGACCTCACCATCGCCGTCGAGGTCGACGTGCGTCCCGACTTCGACCTGCCCGACTACGAGGGCATCGAGCTCACGGTCGACACGGTCGAGATCTCCGACGACGAGGTCGACGAAGAGCTCGCGAACCTCCGCACCCGCTTCGGCACGCTCGTCACCGTCGACCGTCCCGCCACCACGGGCGACTTCGCCCAGATCGACCTCACGGCCACGATCGGCGACGACGAGGTCGACACCGCCAAGGGCATCTCGTACGAGCTCGGTTCGGGCGAACTGATCGAGGGCATCGACGAGGCCCTCGAGTCGCTCACCGCCGGTGAGAGCACCACCTTCGAGTCGAAGCTGCTCGGCGGCGACCGCGAGGGCGAGACCGCGCTCATCGCCGTCACCGTGACCGCCGTGAAAGAGCGCGAGCTCCCCGAGGCCGACGACGACTTCGCTCAGATCGCCAGCCAGTTCGACACGATCGACGAGCTCAAGGCCGACCTGCGCGAGCAGCTCGCCAAGTCGAAGTCGTTCGGCCAGGGCGGCCAGGCTCGCGACCAGGTCGTCGAGAAGCTCCTCGAGTCGGTCGAGATCCCCGTCCCCGAGAAGCTCGTCGAGGACGAGGTGCACCGTCACCTCGAGCAGGAGAACCGCCTGGAGGACGACGAGCACCGCGCCGAGGTGAAGGAGAGCAGCGAGAAGGCCTTCCGCAACCAGATCCTCCTCGACGCCATCGCCGAGAAGGAAGAGGTCAAGGTCGAGCAGGACGAGCTCACCCAGTACCTGATCCAGGGTGCCGCCCAGTACGGCATGGAGCCGGGCGAGTTCATCAAGGTCCTCGACCAGAACGGTCAGATCCCCGCCATGGTCGGCGAGGTCGCCCGCAGCAAGGCCCTCGCGGTCGTGCTGTCGAAGGCCAAGGTCGTCGACGGCGAGGGCGCGGCCGTCGACCTGTCCGCCTTCACCGCCACGGCGGGTGTCGGTTCGGACGACGACGACCACGAGGGTCACGACCACGCGTAGTCGACACGTCTGAGGTCGACCGCCGGTCGACACGAGAGGGCCGGGTGCAGAACGCACCCGGCCCTCCGTCGTCCCCGGCACCGCGCCTCCTCGGTCGGCCCGACGCCGGAGCCGGACACCCGTCGCCACCCGCTATCTGCCGTGGGCGAACAGTCCGGAACCCGTGCGTTGGACCCTATAGATTCGACAGCAAGCGACAACGAATGGGAGCTCCACCATGGCCGATGTGACACTGCCCAACAGTGTTTTTGACCGACTGCTCAAAGACCGCATCATCTGGCTCGGCTCCGAGGTGCGCGACGAGAACGCCAACGAGATCGCAGCGAAACTCCTGCTCCTCGCCGCGGAGGACAGCGAGAAGGACATCTACCTGTACATCAACTCGCCCGGCGGGTCGATCACCGCGGGCATGGCGATCTACGACGCCATGGAGTTCGTGCCGAACGACATCGTCACGGTCGGCATCGGCATGGCGGCCTCGATGGGTCAGCTGCTGCTGACCGCCGGCACCAAGGGCAAGCGCTACATCACGCCGAACGCGCGTGTTCTGCTGCACCAGCCGCACGGCGGCTTCGGCGGCACCTCGTCCGACATCCAGACGCAGGCGCAGCTCATCCTCTCGATGAAGCGACGTCTCGCCGAGATCACGGCGGCTCAGACGGGCAAGACCGTCGAGCAGATCAACGAGGACGGCGACCGCGACCGCTGGTTCACGGCCGAAGAGGCCCTCGAATACGGCTTCGTCGACCACATCCGCGGTTCGGCCACCGACGTCGTCGGCGGCGCCGGCACCGACCAGTCGTAGCCCCCACCCGATCGTCAGCACAGAAAGAGAAGAACACATGGAACTCCCGATGATGGGTGGTGCGGGCCGCGTCCAGACCCCCGATTCCCGGTACATCCTCCCCAGCTTCGAAGAGCGCACGGCTTACGGATACAAGCGCCAGGACCCCTACGCCAAGCTGTTCGAAGACCGCATCGTCTTCCTGGGCGTGCAGGTCGACGACGCATCGGCCGACGACATCATGGCGCAGCTGCTCGTGCTCGAGAGCATGGACCCCGACCGCGACATCACGCTCTACATCAACTCGCCCGGCGGCTCGTTCACGGCCATGACGGCGATCTACGACACGATGCAGTACATCCGTCCCGAGATCCAGACGGTGTGCCTCGGTCAGGCCGCGTCGGCCGCCGCGGTGCTGCTCGCCGCCGGTCAGCCCGGCAAGCGACTCGCCCTCCCCAACGCCCGCGTGCTGATCCACCAGCCGTCGACCGGCGGCAACAGCGGGGGCCAGGCGTCCGACATCGAGATCCAGGCCGCCGAGGTGCTCCGCATGCGCACCTGGCTCGAAGAGACGCTGTCGTTCCACTCGAACAAGACCCCCGAAGAGGTGAACCGCGACATCGAGCGCGACAACATCCTCGGCGCACAGGAGGCCCTGGCCTACGGTCTCGTCGACCAGGTGCTGACCTCGCGCAAGAACCAGCCGGCGCTCACGCGCTGACCGATTCCGACCACGGTCGCCTCGAAGCCCCGGACCACGCGGTCCGGGGCTTCGACGCGTCGGCGGATCCGACGCCCGGCCCGCGTGGGTCCGTCGGCGTCGGAGGATCGCGTTAGGCTCGATGCACGACGACCGTCAAGGGTCGCCGATCTTCACGCCACGAAGGAGGCCGGGCATGGCACGTATAGGTGAGAGCGCCGATCTGCTCAAGTGCTCGTTCTGTGGAAAGAGCCAGAAGCAGGTCCAGCAGTTGATCGCCGGCCCCGGCGTCTACATCTGCGACGAGTGCGTCGAGCTCTGCAACGAGATCATCGAAGAGCGCCTCGCCGAAGCCGGCGAAGAGCCCACCAGCGAGTTCGACCTGCCGAAGCCCCGCGAGATCTACTCGTTCCTCGAAGAGTACGTGATCGGCCAGGACGCGGCGAAGCGCTCTCTCTCCGTGGCCGTGTACAACCACTACAAGCGCATCCGCGCCGCCTCGACCCTCACCGCCGCCGAGTCCTTGGCCGACGAGGTCGAGATCTCGAAGTCGAACATCCTGCTCATCGGTCCGACGGGCTGCGGCAAGACCTATCTGGCGCAGACTCTGGCCAAGCGTCTCAACGTCCCGTTCGCCGTCGCCGATGCGACCGCCCTGACCGAGGCCGGCTACGTCGGCGAAGACGTCGAGAACATCCTCCTCAAGCTCATCCAGGCCGCCGACTACGACGTCAAGCGGGCCGAGACGGGCATCATCTACATCGACGAGATCGACAAGATCGCCCGCAAGGCCGAGAACCCCTCGATCACTCGAGACGTGTCGGGCGAGGGCGTGCAGCAGGCGCTGCTCAAGATCCTCGAGGGCACGGTCGCCTCCGTGCCGCCGCAGGGCGGTCGCAAGCACCCGCATCAGGAGTTCATCCAGGTCGACACGACCAACGTGCTGTTCATCGTGGCCGGTGCGTTCGCGGGGCTCGAAGAGATCATCTCGAACCGCGCGGGCAAGCGGGGCATCGGCTTCGGCGCCCCTCTGCACAGCAAGGAAGATGAGGCGGCCCTCTTCAGCGAGGTCCTGCCCGAAGACCTGCACAAGTTCGGTCTGATCCCCGAGTTCATCGGCCGTCTGCCGGTCGTGACGACGGTGACCCAGCTCGACCAGCCGGCGCTCATGCAGATCCTCACCGAGCCGAAGAACGCCCTCGTGCGTCAGTACCAGCGCATGTTCGAGATCGACGGCGTCGAGCTCGAGTTCGATCGCGGCGCACTCGAGTCGATCGCCGACCTCGCCGTCCTCCGGCAGACGGGTGCTCGGGGGCTGCGGGCCATCCTCGAAGAGGTGCTCGGGCCGATCATGTTCGACGTGCCCTCCGACGACACCGTGGGCAAGGTCGTGGTGACCCGTGCCTCCGTGCTCGAGAACGCGGCGCCGACCATCGTGCCCCGCGTCGTCGAGCAGCGCACCGAGAAGTCCGCGTAGCCCCGAGCGGGTCCGGCGGGTTCCCGTCATCGGGGGCGGGTCAGCGCTGACCCGCCACCGACGACACGAACCCGCCCCAGTGCGCGCCGACTACGCGAGACCGCGACGGGCCAGCAACGGCTCGACCCGCGCCTCCCTGCCGCGGAAGTCGCGGAACGCCTCGAGGGGATCCTTCGAGCCACCGACACCCAGCAGGCGTGAACGGAACCGGTCGCCGTTCGCGCGGGTCAGGCCGCCGTTCTCCTCGAACCATTCCACGGTGTCGGCATCGAGCACCTCGCTCCAGATGTACGAGTAGTAGCCCGCGTCGTATCCGCCTGCGAACGTGTGGGCGAAGTGCGTGCTCGAGTAGCGGGGCGGGACGGACGCGAGATCGAGACCGACCGCGGCCAGCGCCTCCTTCTCGAACGCCTCGACGTCGACGACCGCCTCGGCCTCGGCCGACGACAGCGAGTGCCACGCCTGGTCGAGCAGGGCGGCGGCGAGGTACTCGCTCGTCTCGAACCCCTGGCCGAACCCCTGCGACGCGACGAGGGCGTCGACCAGTCGGGTCGGCAGGGGCTCGCCGGTCTCGTGGTGCACGGCGTAGTTCGCCAGCACGTCGGGCCAGAGCATCCACATCTCGTTGACCTGGCTCGGGAACTCGACGAAGTCGCGGAACACGTTCGTGCCCGAGAAGGTCGGATACGCGACGCGGGCGACGAGCCCGTGCAGCGCGTGACCGAACTCGTGGAAGAACGTCGTCACCTCGTCGAGCGTCAGCAGCGTCGGCTGGCCGGCGGGCGGCTTCGGGACGTTCAGGTTGTTGACCACGACGGTGGGCAGCCCCGTGAGGCCCGACTGCGACACGAGGGGGTTCATCCATGCGCCGCCGCGCTTGCTGTCGCGGGTGTGCAGGTCGAGCACGTAGAGGCCGACCGGTGCGCCGTCGTCGTCGGTCACCTCGAAGACCCGTGCATCGGGGTGGTAAGCCACGAGATCGGGTCGTTCGGCGAAGTGCAGACCGTACAACCGGCCCGCTGCGAAGAAGATCCCGTCGTGCAGCACCCGCTCGGCCTCGAACCAGGGTCGCATGGCCGCGGTGTCGACATCGTGCTCTTCTGCGCGGACGAGCTCGGCGACGAACGCCCAGTCGGAGGCGGCGATCGGCCGCCCGGCCCGACGCTCGAGCTCGGTCTGCTCGGCACGGGCGTTGCGAGCCGCAGGAGGCGCGAGTCGCGCGAGCAGATCGGCCACCGCCTCGGGGGTGCCCGCCGTCTCACCTGCTGTGACGTACGCGGCGTGACTGGCGAAGCCGAGCAGCTCGGCACGCCGGGCCCGCAGACGCACGATCTCGAGCACGAGGTCGCGATTGTCGAACGGCCCGCCGCGGCGCCCGCGCGACAGCGACGCGTCCATGATGCGCTCGCGCAGAGCCTCGTCGGTCAGGGCCGCGAGATAGGGGTGGCCGCTGAAGAGCACGAGCGTGATGACGTACTGGCCGTCGAGTCCCCGGTCGCGGGCGGCCTCGGCGGCGGCCGCGACGGCACCCGCGTCGAGCCCGTCGAGCTCGGCGACGTCGTCGACGACCACGGCGAGGTCGTTCGTGTCGGCCAGCAGGTTCTTCTCGAAGCGGGTCGTCAGCGTCGACAGCCGCCCGTTCAGGTCGCGCAGCCGGGTCTTGTCGTCGTCGCCGAGGGCTGCACCCGACCGGACGGCGTCGTCGACCAGCCGCTCGATGAGATAGCGCTGCTCGCGCGTCAGGTCGAGGTCGTCGCGCCGTTCGTGGAGGCTCCGCAGGCGGGCGAACAGCCGCGGGTCCAGGCGGATCGCATCGGTGTGGGCGGCGAGTCGAGGCGCCAGGTCGAGCTCGAGGGCGTCCGTGGCCGCGTTCGAGTCCGACGACGTCTTGTTGAAGAAGACGTGGCCGACCCGGGCGAGGGTGGCGCCGCTCCGTTCGAGCGCGTCGAGGGTGTTCTCGACGGTCGGCTCGGCGGGGTCGGTGGCGATCGCCTCGACCTCCGCCAGCTGCTCGGCGAAGCCGGCCTCGAACGCGGGCAGGTAGTCGTCGTCGGTGATGCTCGCGAACGGCGGCAGCGAATACGGCAGCGTGCTGGGGGCGAGGAGCGGGTTCGTCATGGCCCGAGCCTAGGCCGGTCCGCGGGCCCGCCCGGGGAGTCACGACACGCCGCGGGGCCGCCGGGGCCGCGGCGAGTCGTGACCCGTCGATGCCGGAGGTGAGGGCGAGGGCGGGGGCGGAGCCGAGGAGGCGCGCTAGGGTCGCCGCATGAGCGGACGACCTCGCGACACGGCCCGGTACACGCACGGGCACCACGAGAGCGTGCTGCGGAGTCACACGTGGCGCACCGTCGACAACTCTGCGGCCTACCTCGTGCCGCATCTGACGCCCGGAGCGAGCGTGCTCGACGTGGGGTCGGGCCCCGGCACGATCACGGTCGACATGGCCGAGCGGGTCGCCCCCGGTCTCGTGGTGGGCGTCGACTCGTCGACCGGGATCGTTGCGCAGGCGACGTCGCTCGCGGCCGAGCGGGGGCTGGCGGCCGTCCGTTTCGAGACGGCCGACCTGTTCGCGCTGCCCTTCGACGACGACTCCTTCGACGTCGTGCACGCCCATCAGGTGCTGCAGCACGTCGGCGACCCGGTCGCGGCGCTCCGCGAGATGCGTCGGGTGGCGCGCCCCGGGGGAGTCGTCGCAGCCCGCGATGTCGACTACCACGGCTGCGTCTGGGCGCCCGAGAACCCCGGGTTGCAGCGGTGGATGGACGTCTACCAGGCGGTGCACCGCGGCAACGGCGGGGAACCGGACGCAGGGAGGCGCCTCAAGGGCTGGATGCTCGAGGCGGGGTTCGACGAGGTCGCGAGCAGTGCGTCCGTCTGGTGCTTCGCCTCCGACGAGGAGCGCACCTGGTGGGGCGACAGCTGGGCCGCTCGAGCGACCGAGTCGGCGTTCTACGCCGACGCCGTCGAGAAGGGCGCCGCCACCCACGACGAGCTGCACGCGATCGCCGAGGCCTGGCGCCGCTGGCGCGACGCCCCCGACGGCTGGCTGATCATGCCCCACGGCGAGGTGCTCGGCCGCGCCTGACCTCGTCGAGGAGTCACGACACGCCGCTCACCTCGAGAGGTTAGCGGCGTGTCGTGACTCCTCGACCTGTCGATCGGTGGCTGAACCACTTAGCCATGGATATCGTTATGCCATGAGTCGAGAGTGGTTGGTCGTTCTTCTGGTCACCGTGTGCGTCGTGTCGATCGTCGACGCGATGACAGCCGCGCTGGCGGGGGTGCAGAGTGTTCTGTGGTCGTCGATCAGGGTCGCAGCCATGATCGGGCTGATCGTGGCTGCGTGCCGTCGCCCGTCTGCAGAGCGATGAGGAGTCACGACACGCCGCTCACCAGAGAGGTGAGCGGCCTGTCTGACCCTCGACGGGAGGAGGGGCGGGCTAGTCCTCGTCGTCGGCGGGCTCGTGCACGTGGGCCTCGCCGGTCACGGCGTCGACGCGGATGACCGTGCCGTCGTCGAGCTCGACCACGGGGCGACGCTCGAGCCAGGTGAGCGTCCAGCGCCAGGTCGACGCGTCGACGCCCTGTTCGGCGAGCTCGCGTTCGACGGAGGCGATCGCCCCGAGGACGGGTGCATCGAGGTCGGCCGGCGCCGCGCCTCCTACGCTCCACCGCGTACCGAGCTGCATCAGGCGCCCGCCGCCGGTGCCGCAGCGGACGTGTCGGCCGGCTGCTCGGCGAACACGATGTCACCCACGGCGAGCTCGTCGCCCTCGGCGAACGTCAGATCGGCGATCTTGCCGACCGCCGCGAGATCCCCCGCGGCGAGGCGGACCAGCGCCAGCTGAGCGGCCGGCGCCGTGATCACGGCCGTCGACACGGGGGTCTTCTGCGAGGCCTTCGCATCGGACTTCGCCCGGCGCACGAAGATCAGCGCCTGCCCGACGAGCCCGACCAGCCCGGTCGCGGACTCGCCCTCGGACAGACCGAGCTCGGCGACGGTCGGCCACGCCGCCTGGTGGATGGACTCGTCGTGCGTCCACGACCAGACCTCTTCGGTCGCGAACGGCAGGTACGGCGCCAGCAGTCTCAGCAGCCCCTCGAGCACCGTGCGGAGGGCGAGCACTGCCGAGGCCTGCTCGGCCGGTGTCGTCGCACCGTAGGCGCGCTCTTTGACCAGCTCGAGGTAGTCGTCGCAGAAGGTCCAGAAGAACTTCTCGGTCGTCTCGAGCGCCCGGGCGTGGTCGTAGCCCTCGAGCGCCTCGGTGGCGGTCTCGATGACCGACGCGAAGGTGGCGAGCAGGTCGCGGTCGAGCGGCTCGGTGACCGAGTGCTCGCCCGAGGGCAGCTCGAACGAGTAGACGAACTTGGCGGCGTTCAGCACCTTGATCGCCAGTCGGCGGCCGATCTTGATCTGCTTCGGGTTCTGCGGGTCGAACGCCGCGTCGGTGCCCAGACGGCTCGAGGCCGCCCAGTAGCGCACCGAGTCCGAGCCGTGGTCGTCGAGCATCGCGGCCGGGGTGACGACGTTGCCCTTCGACTTCGACATCTTCTTGCGGTCGGGGTCGACGATGAAGCCCGAGATCGAGGCGTTCCGCCACGGGACGGTGCCCCCCTCGAGCTGCGCGCGCAGCATCGTCGAGAACAGCCAGGTGCGGATGATGTCCTGCCCCTGGGGGCGCACGTCGTACGGGAACACGAGGTCGAACAGCTCGGGGTCGGCCTCCCACTTGCCGGCCAGCTGCGGGGTGAGCGACGAGGTCGCCCAGGTGTCCATCACGTCGAGCTCGCCCTGGAACCCGCCGGGGACCCCGCGCTGCGACTCGTCGTAGCCGGGCGCGGTGTCGGACGACGGGTCGACGGGCAGCTGCGCCTCGCTCGGCACGATCACCTCGTCGAAGACGGGGTTGCCGTCGCCGTCGAGCGGGTACCAGACCGGGATCGGCACGCCGAAGAAGCGCTGGCGCGAGATCAGCCAGTCGCCGTTCAGGCCGTTGACCCAGTTCTCGTAGCGCACGCGCATGAACTCGGGGTGGAACGCGACCTCGCCGCCGCGCTCGAGCAGCGTCGACTTGAGCTGCTCGTCGCGAGCGCCGTTGACGACGTACCACTGGCGCGTCGAGACGATCTCGAGGGGCTTGTCGCCCTTCTCGAAGAACTTGACGGGGTGCGTGATCTTGCGGATCTCGCCGACCAGCTCGCCCGAGGCGGTCAGCTGCTCGACCACGGACTGCTTGGCGCTGAACACGGTCTTGCCGGCCAGCTGCGCGTAGGAGGCGCGACCCGCCTCGGACTCGATCGCCGCCGGCGCCTCGCTGACGAACCGACCGTCGAAGCCGATCACGGCGCGGTTCGGCAGCTGCAGCTCACGCCACCACACGACGTCGTTGGTGTCGCCGAAGGTGCAGACCATCGCGATGCCCGAGCCCTTGTCGGGCTGCGCCAGGTGGTGCGCCACCACGGGCACCTCGACGTCGAACAGGGGGGAGCGGACGGTCGTGCCGAACAGCGCCTGGTAGCGCTCGTCGTCGGGGTGGGCGACGAGGGCGACGCAGGCGGGCAGCAGCTCGGGGCGCGTCGTGTCGATCAGCACGTCGCCCTGGCCGTCGGTGCGGTGGAATGCGAGCTTGTGGTACGCGCCCGGCATGTCCTTGTCTTCGAGCTCGGCCTGCGCCACCGCGGTGCGGAAGGTGACGTCCCACAGGGTCGGGGCGTCGGCCTGGTAGGCCTCGCCGCGCGACAGGTTGCGGAGGAACGCCTTCTGCGCGATGGCCTGCGAGTCGTCGCCGATCGTGCGGTAGCTCTGAGTCCAGTCGACCGAGAGGCCGAGCTTGCGCCAGACGTCCTCGAACTGCTTCTCGTCTTCGACGGTCAGGCGCTCGCACAGCTCGACGAAGTTGCGACGCGAGATGGGCACCTGGTCGGCGGCCTTCGAGGACTTGTTGTCGCCGCCCTCGAAGGGCGGGGTGAAGTCGGCGTCGTAGGGCAGCGAGGGGTCGCAGCGCACGCCGTAGAAGTTCTGCACGCGACGCTCGGTGGGCAGGCCGTTGTCGTCCCAGCCCATCGGGTAGAAGACGCGCTTGCCGCGCATCCGCTCGAACCGCGCCTTGACGTCGGTGTGCGTGTAGCTGAACACGTGACCGATGTGCAGGCTGCCCGAGGCGGTCGGCGGGGGAGTGTCGACCGAGAAGACGGAGGCGCGGGTCGCGCCGTCGCGGTCGAACCGGTAGGTGCCGGAGTCCTCCCAGACCTGGCCCCAGCGGGCCTCGAGTCCTTCGAGGGCGGGCTTCTCGGGCATCGCTGACGGCATCTGGCTCTCCGGTTCTGTGGGCGGCACCGTGTCGGTGGGGAGGTGCCTGGTTGTGGGACGCCGATCAGTCTACGCGTGGCGATCCGCGCCTCCTCGGGGGTGCGCTCTCTGCACCTGTGCGCACGCTGCACTGGTACTGACATGACAGGACTGGTAGTGTCGCTGCGTTTTTGCCGACGCTGGGGTCGACGCCATCACCCGACGAACTGGAGGCACCCGATGTCCGCCAAGAAGCAGCACAGCACGAGACCCGCCCGGCGATCGCTCACCACCGACGACGTCACCGTCGTCGAGGAGGGTCTGCTCAAGCGCGCGGTCAGCGCCGCAGCCCTCGGCAACGCCATGGAGTGGTTCGACTTCGGCGTCTACGCCTACATCACGACGACGATCGCGCAGGTGTTCTTCCCGCCCGGGAACGACGCGCTCAACATCCTCTTCACCTTCGGTACGTTCACCGCCGCGTTCATCGTGCGCCCGATCGGCGGCGCGTTCTTCGGCCCGCTCGGTGACCGGATCGGCCGCCAGAAGGTGCTCGCGGTCACGATGATCCTCATGGCGGCCGGCACGCTCGCCATCGGGCTGATCCCGTCGTACGCGACCATCGGGATCTGGGCGCCCATCCTGCTGCTGCTGGCGCGCCTCCTGCAGGGCTTCTCGACCGGCGGCGAGTACGGAGGCGCGGCCACGTTCATCGCGGAGTACTCGCCCGACAATCGTCGCGGCTTCATGGGCTCGTGGCTCGAGTTCGGCACGCTCGGCGGTTACGTGCTGGGCGCCTCGCTCGTCACGGCCCTGCAGGTGGCGATGAGCGAGGAGGCGCTGCTCGCCTGGGGCTGGCGGATCCCGTTCCTGATCGCCGGGCCGCTGGGCCTGATCGGGCTCTACCTGCGCCTCAAGCTCGAGGAGACGCCGGCCTTCCAGAAGCAGCAGGAGGAGGCCGCCGGTCGCGAGCACGTCAAGGTGCCGCTCGTGAAGCTCTTCGCCGAGAACTGGCGGGCGCTGATCGTCTGCATCGGCCTGGTGCTGGTGTTCAACGTGACCGACTACATGCTGCTGTCGTACATGCCGACCTACCTCACCAACACGCTCGGCCGCAGCGCGACCTCGGGGCTGCTGCTCGTGATCGTCGTGATGGTGCTGATGATGATCGTCATCACGTTCAGCGGGCGCCTGAGCGACCGGTTCGGCCGTCGACCCGTGCTGTTCGCCGGCTGCATCGGGTTCCTGGTGCTGTCGTGGCCGGCCCTCAAGCTCGTGCAGTCGGAGAGCACGCCGCTCGTCTTCGTCGGCCTGCTCGTGCTCGGCCTGGTGCTCGTCACGTTCACGTCGACCATGCCGTCGACGCTGCCCGCGCTGTTCCCGACGATCATCCGCTACGGCGCCCTGGCCATCGCGTTCAACGTGTCGGTCTCGCTGTTCGGCGGCACGACGCCGCTCGCCACCGAGGCGCTGGTCGTCTGGGCCGAGGGGAAGGGCTTCTCGTGGGCCCACGACATCCCCGCCTTCTACCTGATGGCCGCGGCCGTGATCGGCCTCGTCGCCGTGTGGTTCACGAAGGAGACGGCCAACGAGCCGCTGCTCGGCTCGGGGCCATCGGTCGCGACCGATGTCGAGGCGCGCGAGCTGGTCGAGGCCTACGCCGACGAGTCGAGCGAGGTCGCGAAGTCGGACTGGGCGCTCGAGTGGGCTCAGTCCGGCCCGATCGACGTGGTGCGCGTGGACGGCGATGGGGAAGCCGCCCCGCGAGGCTGACCGGCGCACGTGTGCCCGGGCGCACGGGTGCCCGGTTGCCCGGTTGCCCGGGCGCACGGGTGCAGGGGTGCCCGGGTGCCCGGGGCGCACGGGTGCGGCGGGTGCGTGTCATCGGGGGCGGGTCAGCGCCGACCCGCCGCCGATGACACCGACCCGCCGCACCCCTCTGGGCGAGCGCTAGGGGCGGGCGGCGAGCAGCGCCCGCGTGTGGGGGTGCTGCGGCGAGGCGAAGACGTCGGCCGTCGGCCCCTGCTCGACGATGCGCCCCTCGTGCATCACGGCGACGCGGTCGGCCATGTGCCCGATCACGTCGAGGTCGTGCGAGATGAAGAGGTACGACAGGTCGTCGTCGCGCTGCAGGTCGTCGAGCAGATCGAGCACCTGGGCCTGCACCGACACGTCGAGGGCCGAGACGGGCTCGTCGCAGACGACGACGCGGGGCCGCGGGGCGAGCGCGCGGGCGATGGCGACGCGCTGCTGCTGCCCGCCCGAGAGCGACGCGGGGCGACGGGGCGCGAGCCCTGGGGGCAGCCCCACCCGTTCGAGCAGCGCCTCGATCTCGGCCCGTACGGGCGCCGTCCGCAGGCTCCGACCCGCGGTGATCGCGTCGGCGAGCAGCTGCTCGACGGTCAGGCGGGGGTCGAAGGAGCTCGCCGCGTCCTGGTAGATCGCGCCGAGCGAGGCGCGGCGGGCGCGGCGATCGCGTTCTCGCAGGGGAGACCAGGGCTCCCCGAGGAGGCGCACCGCACCTCCGTCGGGTTCGTCGAGCCCCAGGAGGAGGCGCGCGGTCGTGGTCTTGCCGCTTCCGGAGGCGCCCACCAGGCCGAGCGTCTCGCCCGCGCGCAGCTCGAGGGACACGTCGTCGACCGCGAGCCGGGCCGCCCGCCCGCGGGTCGCCGGGAAGACGCGTCGGAGGCCCTCCGCGGAGAGCACGACGTCGTCGACCGGAGCCGCCGCCTCCTGCGCCGCCGCCTCCCTCGCCTCCTGCGCCGCCGCCTCCCGCGCCTCCTGAGCCTGCGCCTCCTGCTCCTCGCCGACGTCGCCCCGCGACAGGCGTCGCCCCCGGGGCACGCCGCCCGGCAGCGCCGCGACGAGCCGCCGCGTGTAGTCGGCCCGCGGGGAGTCGAGCACGTCGGCGGTGGGCCCCTGCTCGACCACGACGCCGTCTCGCATCACGAGCACCCGGTCGGCCAGGCGCCGCACGACGCCCAGATCGTGACTGATGGCGAGGACGGCGGTGCCGCCGTCGCGGAGGGCGGCCAGACGGTCGACGACGAGGCGCTGCACCTCGGCGTCGAGGGCCGTCGTCGGCTCGTCGGCGACGACGACGTCGGGTCGGAGGACGAGGGCGGCGGCGAGGAGCGCCCGCTGCCGCAGCCCGCCCGAGAGCTCGCCGGATCGCTGACCGAGACGGGTCTCGGGGTCGGGCATGCCGACTTCGGCGAGGACGTCGAGGGCGCGCTCTCGACGCTGCCGGGGTCCTAGGTCGGTGTGCAGCCGGAGGGCGTCGTCGATCTCGCGTCCGATCGGGCGCAGCGGGTCCAGCGAGACGAGGGCGTCCTGCAGCACGAGACCGATGCGCGCACCGCGGACCCGACGCCAGGCGCGGTCGTCGAGGGTCGAGAGGTCGCGGTCGCCGAGGGTCAGCCGATCGACGTCGACCCGGCCGCCGCTCAGCCCGAGCAGCGAGCGCGCGGTGACGCTCTTGCCCGAACCCGACTCGCCGACGAGGGCCACGCACTCGCCGGGCGCCACCGAGAACGAGACGCCGTCGACCACGGTCGCCGACCCGAACGAGACGCGCAGACCGTCGACCACCAGCCCGTCCGCCGCCGTGCCGTCTCGCGCTGCGGTGGTCATGAGGAGTCCCTCCCTCGTCGGGCGAGCCCGCGGCCGAGCACCGTCGCGGCCGCGGCCGTCACGACGACGGCCAGCCCGGGGAACACGGTCATCCACCAGGCGGTCGTCGAGTAGGTGCGACCGGCCGAGAGCATGGCGCCCCACTCCGGGGCGGGCGGGGGAGCACCGAGCCCCAGGTAGCTGAGCGACGACGCCCAGACGACGGCCTGCCCGAGACCGAGCGTCGCGAGCACGACGACGGGCGCCAGCGCGTTCGGCAGCACGTGCCGCAGCAGGACGGTGCCCGGTCGCCTCCCGAGCACCACGGCCGCCTCGACCATCGCCGAGCGGCGCACCCGCACGACCTGACTGCGCACGATGCGCGCGTAGCCGGGTGCGGTGGCGAGCCCGACGGCGATCGTCGCGGGCACGGCGCCCGGCCCGGTGAAGGCGATGACGACGAGCGCGAGCAGCAGACCGGGCAGGGCGAACAGGACCTCCAGGAGGCGGCTGACCCCGGCGTCGGCGACACGCCCCGGCAGCCGACCGCCGCCGAAGCCGGCCGCGACCCCGAGGGCCACGCCGAGTCCGGTGCCGATCAGGGTGGCGACGGCCCCGATGGACAAGGAGGCGCCGGTGCCGTGGATCACGCGCGTCCAGATCTTTCGCCCCGACTCGTCCGTGCCGAACGGGTGGGTGAGCGACGGCGGAGCGAAGGCGTCGGCGGGGGAGATCGCCAGGGGATCGCCCGGTGCGAGCAGCTGCGGGGCGACCGCGGCCAGCACGACGAGGGCCAGCACGATCGCGGCCACCGCCTCCGGGGGTCTCACGCGGGAGCCGCCGCCCGCCCGCTCACGGCCTCGGCGTCGGGGGAGCTCGGCGAGCACGGTCATGCGGCAAGCTCCCGGGGGTCGACGGCGCGCTCCGCCAGGTCGCCGAGGGCGACCACCACGACGTACGCGAGGGCCGAGGCGAGCGCCACCCCCGTCACCAGGGGGATGTCCCTCAGCGTGACGGCCTGCAGCAGCGTGCGACCGAGCCCGGGCCGGGCGAAGATCGACTCGACCACGACGGCGCCGCTCAGCAGCGAGCCGAACGCCCAGCCCGAGAGCGCGAGCCCCGGCAGGGCCGCATGACGCAGCAGATGACGGCGGAACAGTCCCGACCGCGACTCGCCGCGGGCTCGTGCCGTCAGGGCGAACGGCGCGGTCGACGCGTCGAGGAGCGAGTCGCGGGTCACCTGCCCGAGGAACCCGGCGACCGGGATCGCCAGGGTGACGACCGGCAGCACGATGCCGAGGGGCGTGCCGGTGCTGACCGGCGGCAGCCAGCCCAGCTGCGTGCTGAAGACCAGCACGAGCACACCCGCCAGCCAGAAGTGCGGCACCGCCGAGGCGACGATCTCGAGCGACGACGAGACCGCCCCGGCGACGCGCCCGCCGAGGGTCGCCCACCAGGCCGTGCCCAGGGCGAGCAGCCACGCGACCACGAGCGACAGCACGGCGAGCAGCAGCGTGCCGGGCAGCTGGTCGAGCAGCAGACCCGCCACGTCGGTGCGCAGGGAGTACGAGGTTCCCAGGTCTCCGACGGCCAGCCGGCCCAGCTGCGCGAGGTACTGCAGGAGGAGCGGGTCGTCCAGTCCGTACTGCTCGCGGACCAGGGCGATCGCCTCCGCCGAGGCCTGCGACCCCGGGCCGCCGAGGATCGCCTCGGCCGGGTCGCCGGGCACGAGCCGGATCGCGAAGAAGATCAGCGTGGCCACGGCCCAGAGCACGACGAGCGCCCCGACCAGGCGACCGACCAGCCACCGGACGGGTGCGGGCACGACCCCGCGCCTCCTCGGCTCCTGCCCGGTCGACGACCGGATGACGGCCCGACCCTCAGCCGACGGTGTACGCGTCATACAGCGTGACCGCCGAGACCGGCGGCAGCGCCCGCACGCCGGCGACCGCCGAACGGGCCAGGTAGTGGTTCTGCTGGTCGTAGAGGGGCAGCACGGTGTAGCTCTCGAGCACGATCTTCTGAGCCTGCTCGTAGAGGTCGGCGCGCTCGTCGGCGTCCGAGGTCTCGGCCGCCCGCGTCAGCAGGTCGTCGAGGGCGGGGTCGCTCAGCTGGGCGAGGTTGGCGAAGTAGCCGCTCGGAGCCGGGGTGATGCCGTCGGTGTCGTAGAGGATCCGCAGCACATCGGGGCCGACCTTCGTGTACGGCGCGCTCACGAGGTCGTAGTCGTTCGCGGCCAGGGCGCCGTACCAGCTCGACAGGTCGAGCGGCGAGAGCGTCACCTCGAAGCCGAGGTCGCGGGCGCCGGCCTGCACCTGCTCGAAGAGCGACTGCTCGGCGGGGATCGACTGGTTCGTGCTCACCGGGAACGCGAGCGAGAGGCGCTCGCCGTCTTTCGTGCGGTAGCCGTCGGAGTCGCGCTCCGTCCAGCCGGCGTCGTCGAGGAGCGCTCCGGCCGCGTCGACGTCGACCTCGAACAGCGACGGGTCGGAGTATGCGAGCGGCTCGACGCTCGACAGGGGCGAGTACGAGCGCTCGGCGGTGCCGAAGAACAGCGAGTCGATGCCGTCGGTGACGTCGACGCCCGTGATGAAGGCCTCGCGCACGCGCTCGTCGTCGAAGGGCGCCTTGCCCGAGTTCAGCTCGATGCGGTTGACGGCGCCGGGGCGGGGAGCGTCGATCTCGGCCAGGGCGTCGTCCTTCTCGGCGGCGACGAGGGTGTCGGGCTGGACGTTGTCGATGACGTCGACCTGCCCGGCCTGCAGCGCCGAGTAGCGCGCCGCCGAGTCGGGGATGAAGCGCCAGACGACCTCGTCGAGGTACGCGGGGCCGTCGTGGTCGGCGTCGGCGGGCGGCGACGAGTAGTCGTCGTTGCGGGTGAGCACGATGCGGTCCTGCTTGGTCCACGACTCGACCACGAACGGACCGGTGCCGACGGGGGACTCGCAGTTGACCTCCTGGCTGCGCTCGAGCGCAGCGGGCGACTCCATCGCGACCCAGGGCTGCGTCAGCGATTCGAGCAGCGCGCTGTCGGGGGCGCTCAGGTCGAAGCGCGCCGTCTGCGCGTCGACGACCTCGACGCCGGTGACCTTGCCGAGGGCGAGGTAGCCCGTCGACGACAGGGTCTCGGGGTCTTGCAGGTGGGCGACGTTGGCGGCGACCGCGGCGGCGTCGAACGGCGTGCCGTCGCTGAAGACGACGTCGTCGCGGAGGTCGAACGTCCAGCTGAGGCCGTCGGCGGACTCCTCCCATGAGGTCGCGAGCCAGGGGACGATCTCGCCCGACCCGTTCTTCGAGACGAGCGACTCGAGGTACTGGGTGGAGACCAGGGCCTGGGGGTAGTTGCCGCCGACGTGCGGGTCGAGGCAGGTCGGCTCGGCGTCGCCCGTCGCATAGGTGAGGGTGCCGCCCGAGCGCGGGGTGGCGGACCCCGTGGCCTCGCCGCCGGTCGTGCACCCGGCGAGCAGGAGTGCGCCGACGGTGGTCAGGGCGAGGAGGGCGGGCAGACGGGTGCGCATGGGACTCCGGGTGATCGGGAGGGGCGGGCCGGGTGAGGATGACGCCGTCACGGTCGTCGACGCTGACTCCGGGACGGCGGAACACGTTTATGGACGGAGTCCAACAAGTGCACCGATCGAGTGTACCGCCATGATGGAGGGCATGTCAGACCCGTCACGGCGCCCGATCGGCCGCCCTCGCCGCTCGTCGGCCGGGATGCTCGCCGACGCCGCCGCCGAGCTGTTCCTCGAGAACGGCTGGTCGGGGACGACCGTCGACCAGATCGCCCAGCGGGCCGGGGTCAGTCGGGGCACCTTCTTCAACTACTTCGACTCGAAGGCCGACCTCTTCTGGCTCGACCTCGACGTGAGTCTGGCGGGTCTCGGGGAGCTGCTCCGCGCCTCCTCGGGATCACCGCCCGTGCGCAGCGTCGAGGCGGCGCTGGTCGCCGTCGGCCGAGCCCACGACCCGGCCCGGGTGCCCTGGGCGTTGACGCAGTCCGAGGCGATGGGTCTCGGCGACGAGCTCGTCGCATCGGCGGCCGTCCGCGTCGTGCGGCTGCAGTCGGTCGTCGCCGCCCATCTCGCCGAGGCCTCCGGCGGGCGACGGGGCGAGCTCGATCACGAGGTCGCGGCGGCATCCCTGGTGGCCGCCGCGGTGGCCGCGATCACCCACTGGGCGAGATCGGGAGTCGGTCGTCGCCCGCTCGGCGACGTGATGGCCGACGCCCTGGGGCCGGTCGCCGACGGTCTCGACGCCGTCGCATGCCCGTCGACCGCCTCCTGACGACCCGGGAGGCGCATCCTCGTCAGTGCGTCGGCGTCGACCCGGTCGACGGTGACGTCGGCGAGAGGACGTCGACGATGTCGGCCCTCTTCGGGAACACCCACTTGTTCATGGCCCAGTAGCGGAACACCATGGCGATGAGCGTGCCGATGATCGGGCCGCTGATGAAGTCCGCCACCTCCTGCGTGGCGAACGACACGTTGGGGACCTCGAGACCGAGGCCGTAGCGGGAGAGGTAGAGCGGGGCCGAGTTGAGGCCGACGCCGATGACGCTGACGACGACGAACAGCAGCATCTCGTGCGCGGTGTGGCGGTCGCCGCGGTCGTCGAACGACCACTTCTTGTTCATCCAGTACGACACGACGGTCGCGACGATGATGCCCAGTGCGAGGGCCGTCACGGGGTGCTGGGGGATGACGAAGAGCTTCAGGCCGTAGTTGATCACCATGGTGATGACGAACCCGATGCCGCCGACCACGAGGAATCGAAGGGCTGAGGGGTTGGCTCGGGCCAACCGGATCACTGCATTCACCGGATCACCCTAGCGCCCGTCGTCAGCGAGATCGTCGAGCGGCACGGCATGGCACGGCACGTGGCCGGGTCGACGGCCCGCGCCACTGGGGAGACGAGAAGACGCCCGCCTCTCTGTCGTGACAGAGCGGCGGGCGTCTTCGAGGTGGAACTGATCACATCGTCGGGGTAGCGGGATTCGAACCCACGACCTCCTCGTCCCGAACGAGGCGCGCTACCAAGCTGCGCCACACCCCGATATGACTGGCCACGATGTTCTGCGACCGGAGCAACCTAACCATGGTAGCAAACGAATCGCGTGGGTCATGACCGCCGATGCCGTCGACACCGGCGGCCCGCATGTCAGGCCGTGAGGGTGACGACGACAGCCTCCGGACGGCAGTCGAACCGGACGGGGGCGTAGATAGAGGTCCCGAGACCGGCGGAGATCTCGAGGTGAGCCGTCCGTCGTGCGTGGCTCCACGTGCTGAGGCCGCTGACCTTGCTGCGGGGGATGTCGCAATTCGTGACGAGCGCACCGTAGCCGGGCACACGGACCTGGCCGCCGTGGGTGTGCCCGCCGAAGACGACGTCGGCCCCGTTGGTGACGAACGAGTTCAGCACCCGCTGATAGGGCGCATGGGTCAGCGCGATGCTCACCGGCTCGGGCCCGCCGCGGTCGTCCTGCCAGCCGACGTTCTCTCGCAGATCGTCCAGGGCGCCAGGGAGGCGATCGAGACGATCCCACCCTCGGTGCGCGTCGTTGACGCCGAAGAACTCGAGTCTCGACCCACGGACCTCGATCGCTCTGGCCGTGTTGTTGAGGTCGAGCCAGCCGAGACCGGTGAAGAACGACTCCATGCGGGCGATGTCGAGCGGCGCGGGGGTGCGGTGGGCCTTGCTGGGTCCGCCGAAGTACGCGAGGGGGTTCTTCGGTGTGGGGGCGAAGTAGTCGTTCGACCCGTGGACGAAGACGCCCGCGACGTCCCGGAACGGCTCGAGCGTGTACTCGAGGGCCTCGTGGGCGTCCACATGCCCGATGTTGTCGCCTGTGTTGACGATGAGATCGGGCTCGTAGACCGAGAGACCCCGCACCCACTCCTGCTTCTCGGTCTGCCAGGGCGCGAGGTGGAGATCGCTGAGGTGCAGGATCGTGAGACTGCGCGAACCGGCCTCGAGGATGGGCAGCACCTCGTGCCGCACCGTGAACCGGTTGCGTTCGACGAGCGAACCCCAGGCGAAGGCGCCCAGGCCGACGGCCGCGCCCACCATCGCGGTCGCGGCCGTCGTCCGTGCAGGACTCAGTGGACTCATGTGCAGTTCCCGGGGTCCTTGCCCTCGGCATCGCCGTAGAGCTGCAGACGCACCGGGCCGGTCCGGTCGACGGTGGAGCCGGCGGCCGGGTCGGAGGCGACCACCTGGCAGACGTTGTCGGCCGAGCCCTTCACGTACCCGGCCACTGAGACGTTGGCCGCCTCGAAGCCCGTGCCCGCGAGCGCGGACACCGCGTCGTCGAACGAGTCGCCGACCACGTCGGGGACCGTGACCGCGTTGCCGCCGTCGCTCGTGTAGACCGTCACGGAGGTGCCGGACGAGACGCGCGAACCGGCGCTCGGGCTGGTCGTCGTCACGGTGCCCAGGGGCTGTTCGGACTTCTGGCGACCACCGTCGACGTACGAGAGTCCGAGAGCCCGCAGACTGGTGGCGGCCTCTTCGGCCGTCTTCCCCGTCACGTCGGGCACGCTGAGGGAGGAGGTGCCGCGGACGACCGACGGATCCGCCACCGGGAACGCGGTGCCGGGGTAGACGGTGTTGTTGACCGTCTGCACGTCACGGAAGAAACCGGCACGCGCGTTGGCGTAGGTCGTCCCGGTCGCAGGCGAGTAGGCCGACCGGAGACTGACCTTGCCCTTGACGTTGCCCATCCACACGGCCGTGGCGAGCTTGCTCGTCGAGCCGATCAACCAGATCTGGTCCTTCTCGGTCGTGGTGCCCGTCTTGCCGATCTCGGGGTAGCCGTCGTAGGGGAGTCCTCCGACGCCGGTGCCGCCGTTCGACCAGAGCTGCGACATGCCCTGGATGGTGGCCGCGGCGATCTCGGGGTCGAGCGCCTGGTTGCACTCCTGCGGCTGACCGCCGATCTTCTGGCCGTCGGCGTCGACGATCTGGTCGACGATGATCGGCTTGCAGTACTTGCCGCCGGCGGCGATGCCGGCGTAGGCGGCCGCCATCGTGAGCGGAGCGATCTCGTTCGTCCCGAGGAACGACGAGGGGTTCTGGTACTGGAGCTCCGTGCCATCGGCACGGTGCACACCGAGCGAGGTGGCCACGTCCCGGATGTCGCGCAGGTCGAGCTTCTGGGCCATCGCGGCGTACGCGGTGTTGATCGACAGCGCGGTGGCGCGCTGTGCGGTCACGTAGCCCGGATTGCGCCCGTCGTCGTTCTTCGGTGCGAACCCCTGCGGGAAGTCCGAGCTGACAGTGCTGAGCGATTCTCCCCCGAAGGTCATGGGGGTGAACGGACGCGGCCTGCCGTTGACCGACTCGCTCAGGCCGTGGCCGTTCTGCAGCCAGTCGATGAGCGTGAACGGCTTGTAGGTCGAACCGGTCTGGAACCCGCCCGAGCCGCCGTAAGGCTTGTCGGTGCTGTAGTTGATGGCCGTGACGTTCGGGTCGGTCACCTCGGGGTCCTCGTTGAGGTTGCGGTTCTGGGCCATGACGATGACCCGACCGGTGCCGGCCTCGACCGAGTTGACGGCGCTGCCGAGGATGAGCGCGGACTCGGTCGGAGGTGCGTAGCGATCGATCTGGGCGCGGGCGCTCGCGGTCAGGTCGAGATTGATGGTCGTGTAGACCTTGTAGCCGCCGGTGCTCCAGTTGGCCTCGCGCTCTTCCGCGTCGGCACCGAGTGAGGGGATGTCCTTGATGCTCTTCTTGACGTAGTCGCAGAACTGCTGCGCACCTGCTGCGGTGACCGCGGTGCAGCCCTGCGACGGGGTGGTCAGCTTGACGTAGTCGGCGGGGTTCGCCACGACCGCTGCGTCGTAGGTCTCCTGATCGATGTACTTCTCGCCGAGCATGCTGGCGAGGATGACGTTGCGGCGATCGACGTTGCCCTGGTAGTTGTCGGGCGTGCCGAGGTTGCGCTTCTCGGGGTACTGCACCATGGCGATGAGGCTGGCCGCCTCGGTCGCCGTCAGGTCGGACGCCGCCTTGTTGTAGTAGTGCTGCGAGGCCGCCTGGACGCCGTACGCCTGGTCGCCGAAGTACGCGATGTTCAGGTACGCGAGGAGGATGTCGTCCTTGCTGTACTTCTTCTCGAGCCCGATGGCGAACTTCATCTCCTGCAGCTTGCGGTCGATGCTGACCTCTTTGGCCTCCTTGATGGCCTTGGCCTGCTCGTCGCCGGTGAGACCCTGCGCCTCGGCCAGGCGGATGTTCCGCACCAGCTGCATCGTCAGGGTCGAGCCGCCACCGCTCTCTCCGAGCCCGCCGGCGAGTGAGCCGACTCCGGCTCGGACCAACGACGTCAGGTCGACACCGCCGTGCTCGTAGAAGCGGCGGTCCTCACCGGCGACGACGGCGTTCTTGAGATTGGGGGAGACCTCTTCCCACTTCAGAGCGACGCGGTTCTGCGCGTAGAGCGTCGCGAAGGGGACGTCTTGACCGTTCTGCTTGCCGTACAGCACGTTGCGCTGCTGCAGCTTTCCGATCTCGATGTACTCGGGGATCGACTCGAAGACGCCGATGGAGCTGGATGCGGTCATGCCGGCGACGGCGATGGCGGGTGTCACACCGATGGTGACGAGCAGACCGGCCAGGACGCTGAAGCCGACGAAGCCGAAGAGCGCGCCGACGACGGACGTCGGCTTCGATTTTGGGTCAGACATAAGATCAGGGTAAGTGACAACCCGGAAAACCAAGCTGAACGGAACGACAAATGGTCCTTTGGGAGTACATGACGACGCCGCTGATGGTGCACAACAGCACCGCGATCCTGAACAACTGGGGGAGTGACGGCTGGGAGCTCGTGCAGGTGACGCAGGGGCCCGAGGGCGGCCCGGTCGCCTGGTTCAAGCGTCAGAAGCAGGACGACTGATGGCCGACGTCGCCGCCCGTCTGGCCGAGTTGGGGCTCGCTCTCCCCGCGGTCGCGACGCCCGCAGGCGCCTACGTCCCCGCCGTGCGCACCGGCTCGTACGTCTACACGGCGGGTCAGCTGCCCTTCGTCGACGGCGCTCTGCCCGCGACGGGCAAGGTCGGTGAGGGCGATGGTCTGGTCGACCCCGCCGCGGCCAAGGAGTACGCGGCCACGTCGGCACTGAACGCCCTCGCGGCGGCCGCCTCCGTGCTCGATTCGCTCGACGACGTCGTGCGCGTCGTCAAGGTGACGGGCTTCGTCGCCTCCGACCCGGCGTTCAGCGGTCAGCCCGGTGTGATCAACGGCGCGTCCGAGCTCCTCGGCCGGGTGTTCGGCGACGCGGGCATCCACGCCCGCAGCGCGGTCGGCGTGGCCGTCCTCCCTCTCGACTCGCCCGTCGAGGTCGAGATCGTCCTCGAGGTCCGCCCCCTGGCCTGACCCTGCGGCTCAGCGCATCTCGGCGGTGATGACCCCCATCACCGCCGAGTCCGCGAGCGTCGTGGTGTCGCCGACCTCGCGTCCTTCGGCGACGTCGCGCAGGAGTCGTCGCATGATCTTGCCCGAGCGGGTCTTCGGCAGTTCGTCGACCAGCACGATCGTGCGCGGGCGGGCGATGGCGCCGATGCGGTCGGCGACGTGCGCTCGCAACCGGGCCACCGCCTCCTCGGGGGTCACGCTCCGCCTCTTCTTGTCGCGGAGAACTACGAACGCGACGACGGCCTGACCCGTGGTCTCGTCGGCGGCTCCGACGACGGCGGATTCGGCGACGAGCGGATTCGACACCAGCGCCGACTCGATCTCGGCGGTCGACAGGCGATGCCCCGAGACGTTCATGACATCGTCGACGCGGCCGAGCAGCCAGATGTCGCCGTCGTCGTCGCGTCGGGCGCCGTCTCCGGCGAAGTAGCGGTCGCCGAAGCGGCCCCAGTAGGTCTCGACGTACCGGTCGCGGTCGCCCCAGATGCCGCGGAGCATCGACGGCCAGGGCTCCGTGACCACGAGGAGGCCGCTCTCGCCGTCCGCCACCGGCACGCCCTGGTCGTCGACGACGTCGACGACGATGCCGGGCACGGGGGTCTGGGCGGCGCCGGGCTTCGTCGTCGTCACTCCGGGCAGGGGCGAGATCATCATCGCGCCCGTCTCGGTCTGCCACCAGGTGTCGACGATGGGCGTCGTCCCCGACCCGATCACCTCGCGGTACCAGAGCCACGCCTCGGGGTTGATGGGCTCGCCGACGGATCCGAGGAGGCGCAGCGACGTCAGATCGCGAGCCTGCGGGATCTCGCGTCCCGCCTTCATGAACCCGCGGATGGCCGTGGGCGCCGTGTACAGGATGGTCACCCCGTACTTCTCGACGAGATCCCACCAGCGCCCGGGGCCGGGGGAGTCGGGTGTGCCCTCGTAGAGCACCTGGGTGGCCCCGTTGGCGAGCGGCCCGTAGACGACGTAGCTGTGCCCGGTGATCCAGCCCACGTCGGCGGTGCACCAGTAGACGTCGGTCTCGGGGCGGAGGTCGAACACGTTCCTGTGCGTGTAGGCGACCTGCGTCAGGTAGCCGCCCGACGTGTGGAGGATGCCCTTCGGTCTGCCCGTCGTGCCGCTGGTGTAGAGGATGAACAGCGGATGCTCCGCCTCGAACATCTCGGCGGTGTGCTCCGCTTCGACGCCCTCGAGGGCCTCGTGCCACCAGAGGTCGCGCCCCTCCACCCAGTCGACGGCGTTCTCGCCCCGCCTGATCACCAGCACGTTCTCGACCGTCGACCGCCCGCCGAGCGCCAGTGCCGCGTCGACCGCTGGTTTGAGGGGCGAGACGCTGCCCTTCCGCCACCCGCCGTCGGCGGTGATCACCAGCGTGGCCTCGGCGTCGTCGATCCGTGCGCGGAGGCTCTCGGCGCTGAAGCCGCCGAACACGACCGAGTGCACCGCGCCCAACCGGGCGACCGCGAGCATGGCGACCACCGCCTCCGGGATCTGCGGCAGGTAGACGACCACCCGGTCGCCCGGCCCGACGCCCAGCGACGACAGCAGGTTGGCGGCCCGCTTCACGTCGGCCGTCAGCTCGGCGTAGGTGACCGCGCGTGCGTCACCGGGCTCGCCTTCCCAGAGGAGGGCGACGCGCTCACCGTGGCCGGCCTCGACGTGGCGGTCGAGGCAGTTGTAGGCGACGTTCAGCGTGCCGTCGGCGAACCACCGTGCGAACGGGGGATCGGACCAGTCGAGGGTCTCGGTCGGTCGGCGACCCCAGGTCACGCACGCGTCGGCCTGCTCGGCCCAGAAGGCCGACCGGTCCGCGTGCGCGCGATCGGCCAGATCGCGGGTGGCGACGGCGTTCGAGGCGAACACCGGGTCGGGGGCGAACGTGGACGCCTCTCTCGGAGGGGTCGGGGTTCCGTCGGCCATGTCGGACCTTTCGCGTCGTTGCGGGAGGCGCGGGCTGACCCGCACAGGAAGCGAGACTACCCCCGGGGTCTTTCCGGGTCGGCCTGTCCGATCACGGAAGATCGACGTGTCGCGCGTGGCGAGGCGGGCCCATCCTGGGGTACAGTTAACGCAGTCGGATTCAGTTCCGACTCGCAATGCGTTGATTCCCCCCAATCGCGTGTTGCGGTGGCGGCGCCGGTTCCCCCCAATCGGCGCCGCCCCTCTTCGTTTAACCCGGAGATCACCCTCCACGGGTGAGGGCGATCACCCCTCCACATCGTCGGCATGGCGTCGTCGTCGTCCCCAGGCGCTGCACCGAACCGTCTGCTCCGGTGGCCTGTCCTCTAGCGTCCGGCTATGACTCCGATCCAGACCTCGACCACCCTCTCGGCCGCCCCTGCCGCCCCCTCGCCGCGTCCCGTCGATCACCCGTCGGTCACCCGCGGAGTCGACCTGGGGCGCTTCGTCCCCGCGGCGTCGCGCGGCCGTCTCGAACATCGGGGTACAGTAGGCGCGAACGGGGTACAGAACCTGCCCGGCTCCTCTCGCGGGGCTCCCTTCGGCCCGTTGCGCGAGATCATCGACGAACCGGGCGTGACCGACGTCTTCGTGAACGGCGGAGGGGGCACCTGGGTGGATCGCGGCCACGGCCTCCTGCCCGACGGTCGCATCCACCTGTCCGACGACGTCGCACGGCATCTGGCGGTACGACTCGTGGCGGCGGGCGGTCGACATGTCGACGAGGCCAGCCCCTGTGTCGACGTGCGCCTCGACGCCGGCATCAGGGTCCATGTCGTCCTGCCGCCCGTGTCGACGGCGGGCACCCTCCTCTCCATCCGCCTGCCGCGCCGGACGCCCCTCACGCTCGACGGGCTCTCCGCGCAGGGGTTCTTCGACGACGTCGACGAGAGCGAGGTCAGGAGGTGCGTGGGCCGGCGCGCGAACATCCTCATCACAGGGGCGGGCGGGGCGGGGAAGACCACTTTCCTGTCGAGTCTCCTCGCCGAAGCGGATCCGACCGATCGGATCGTGACCATCGAGGACGTGGCCGAGCTCCGGATCGATCATCCGCACGTCGTCTCGCTCGAGACGCGTCAGCCCAACCTCGAGGGCGTCGGTGGAGTCGATCTCGCCCGTCTGCTGCGCGAGGCGCTGCGCATGCGCCCGGACCGACTCGTGGTGGGGGAGTGCCGCGGAGTGGAGGTGCGCGATCTGCTGTCGGCCCTGAACACCGGGCACGACGGAGGTGCCGGCACTCTGCACGCGAACGGTCTGGCCGACGTCCCCGCCCGTCTCGAGGCGCTGGGCGCGGTCGCCGGGCTCAGCCCCGCGGCGCTGGCGCGACAGGCCGTCAGCGCGTTCGACGCCGTGTTCCATCTGGAGCGGACCGCCGAGGGTCGGCGTCTCGCCCAGATCGGGCACCTCGTGCTCGATGCGGACGGCGCCTTGACGGCTCGGGCGGGGCTCGCTCGTCGTGCCGCCTGAGCGGCGGCGCCGTCTCGTCACCGTCACCCCCGCCTCGACGGTCGTCGAGCGCGTCGCCGTGCTGCTGTCCGCCGGCGTCGTCCCGGCCTCGGCCTGGCGGCATGTCGCCGAGTCGGAGCCTCCGGGGCCCGTCCGCGAGGTGACGTTCGCCGTCGCGACCGAGGCCGTGACCGGCATGCCGATCTCGGAGGCGCTCGCGGCCGCTCTGGGCGGACGACCCTTCGCACGCGCGCCCGACGGCCCGCGTCACGAGCTCGACTGGCGGCAGGTCGCCTGTGCGTGGTTCGTCGCGGAGCGCAGCGGTGCGCCCCTGGCCGACTGCCTGCGGACGTTCGTGGCGGGCCTTCGCGCAGCCGAGGCGGCGCGGCGCGACGTCGAGGTGGCCTTGAGCGGGCCTCGCTCGACGGGGCGCATCGTGCTGGCGCTGCCGCCGGTGGGTCTGCTGTTCTCCATGGGCATGGGCTTCGACACGGCGGGCGTGCTGGTCGGCACGCCCGTCGGCTGGGGCTGCCTCGCGGTCGGCGCGGGCCTCTTGGCCCTCGCTCGGGCCTGGAACGCACGACTCGTCCGCGGTGCCACGCCCGAGGGGCCCGTCCCCGGTCTGCGCCTGGAACTGCTGGCCGTCGCGGTCTCGGGCGGTGCGTCGTGGGACTCGGGCCTCGCGCTCGTGCGGTCCGCCCTCGAGCTGCTCCCGACGGCTGATGCGGACAGGTCCGGGGCCGCAGCGGAGGACGGCGCCGAGCGCGACTGCCTCGAGGTGCTCGATCTCTCGCGCCGGGCCGGTGCTCCCGCCGGCGAGCTGCTCCGGGCGACCGCCCGTGAACGGCGACTCCGCAGCGCCGCGGACTCCCAGTCGGCCGCCGCACGACTCGGGTCGACCCTCATGCTGCCGCTCGGCCTCTGCGTCCTGCCGGCGTTCCTGGTCGTCGCCGTCGTGCCGCTCGTCGTCTCGCTCGTCTCCTCCACAACGGCGAGCTGGTGAGACCGGTCCCCAGCGGTGCCGGTGCCGACGCCGGTCGGCCGCGGCGACGTCGGAGACTCGGACCACGCCACACCGAGTGGTCCTGTAGAGAGTAAGGAACCCCATGACACCGCATCCCGCCCTCGACACCGAGAACACGACCGTCCTCACCGGCCAGGACGGCGGTCGCCGCGCCGGCCCGCTCCGTCGCCTGCTCACGGCCGACGACGGCGCGGCGACCGCCGAATACGCGATCGTCATCATGGCCGCGGTGGGGTTCGCCGGTCTCCTGGTCGTCATCATGCGTTCGGACGAGGTGCGGGGCACCCTGTCCGATCTCGTCCGGTCCGCCCTGACGGTGGGCTGACATGGCCTGCGTCGCACCGGGGCGCAGCCGGTTCCCGTCCGACGTCGGCAGCGTCACGGCCGAGTTCGCCGTGGTGGTGCCAGCGCTCCTGTCCGTCGTCGGTCTCGCCCTCGTGGGCGCCGGTGCGGGGATGCAGGCCATCCGCCTGTCGGACGCCGCGGCGGTCGTCGCGCGGCAGACGGCCCGAGGCGGCGGCGACGCCGTCCCGGCGACGCTCGCGGCTCTCGCGCCGGGCGCGAGCGTCTCCACGTCGTCGGAGGGCGATCTGGTCTGCATCCGGCTCACGCGGGTGGTGGCACTCGGGCCCGTCGAGGGTCTCGAGCTGACCGGTCGGAGCTGCGCCCCGAGGGCCGGCGGATGACCTCGACACCGCACCCGCGCCTCCTGCCCGGCGACGACGGGGGATCGGCGTCCGTCGTCGCCATGGGACTGCTGCTGATGATCGTCGCGCTGGTGCTCGCCGTGACGGGCACGGCGCGGGTCCTGGTCGAGCGCAGTCGGGTGGCGGGGGCCGCCGACGCCTCGGCCCTGGCGGGCGCCGACGTGGCCTCAGGGTTGACGGCCGGGGTCGTCTGCGATGCCGCGAGCCGGGCGGCCGAGGCCAACCGGGCCGCCCTCGTGGCCTGCGAGACGGACGGATCCATCGTCACCGTCAGGGTGTCGAGCACGCTCGGTCTCCTGCCCGTGGCGGCGTCCGCGACGGCGGGTCCGCCACCCGCCGAGGCGGTCGGGTCACCGGCGACGCCGTGAGCGAGTCGCGCGTGCGGTGTGTGTATGGTGTGCCTGTCGGCAGCCACCACGTCGCCCTCGCCGGAGGGGACGTCGTCCCCGACGGCCTCGCCGATCGGTCTCGATCGGCCGTCTACGTTCCACAATCCAAGGAGTCCCGTGCCAGGCACGAAGAAACTGGTCATCGTCGAGTCGCCCGCGAAGGCCAAGACGATCGCCCAGTACCTCGGCAGCGGATACGAGGTCCTCGCATCCGTCGGCCACATCCGCGACCTCATCGAGCCGAAGAACCTGCCGCCCGAGCTGAAGAAGGGCTCGCTGGGCAAGTTCTCCGTCGACGTCGAGAACGGCTTCGAGCCCTACTACGTCGTGTCCGACGCCAAGAAGAAGACCGTCTCCGATCTGAAACGCGCCTTGAAGACGGCCGACGAGCTCTACCTCGCGACTGATGAGGACCGCGAGGGCGAGGCCATCGCGTGGCACCTGCTGCAGGAGCTCAAGCCCAAGGTCCCCGTCAAGCGGATGGTCTTCCACGAGATCACGAAAGACGCCATCCAGAAGGCGCAGGAGAACACCCGTGAGCTCGACACGGCGCTCGTCGACGCCCAGGAGACCCGCCGCATCCTCGACCGTCTCTACGGGTTCGAGGTGTCGCCCGTCCTCTGGCGGAAGGTCGGCCCCGGTCTCTCCGCCGGTCGCGTCCAGTCGGCTGCGACACGACTCGTGGTCGATCGCGAACGAGAGCGTCTCGCCTTCGTCTCCGCCACCTACTGGGACCTCACCGCGACCTTCGAGCCCTCGACCGAGTCGGTCCCGTTCTCGTCGAAGCTGGTGCGGATCAACGGCTCACGCGTCGCGAGCGGTCGCGACTACGACGACCGCGGGCAGCTGAAGAACGAGTCCGTCTCACTCGACGAGTCGACCGCGCTCGCCCTCTCACGGGCCCTCGAGTCCGCCGGCGTCACGATCGAGGTCACCTCCGTCGAGTCGAAGCCCTACACGCGTCGTCCGGCAGCGCCGTTCACGACGTCGACCCTGCAGCAGGAGGCGGCGCGGAAACTGCGCTTCTCGGCTCGTCAGACCATGAGCGTCGCGCAGTCGCTCTACGAGAACGGCCACATCACCTACATGCGCACCGACTCGCCGTCGCTCTCGCAGCAGGCGATCGATGCGGCCCGCAACCAGGCGTCGAAGCTCTACGGTGCCGAGACCGTTCCGGCCAAACCCCGCCTCTACACGGGCAAGAGCAAGAACGCCCAGGAGGCGCACGAGGCGATCCGCCCGTCGGGCGACACCTTCCGCACGCCGTCCGAGATGTCGACCACCCTCCGCGGCAACGACTGGAAGCTCTACGACCTCATCTGGAAGCGCACGGTCGCGTCGCAGATGGCCGATGCCAAGGGATCCACGGCGTCCGTCGTCGTGGCGGCCACGACCCCCGATGCGGTCGAGGGGATCACCCCGCGCAGCGGCGCGGGCACCCTGGCGGAGTTCACCGCATCGGGAACCGTCATCACGTTCCGCGGGTTCCTCAACGCGTATGAAGAGGGACGCGACGAGGACCGCCACGGCTCGGCCGAGCCGGCCGACGCCAAGCTCCCTCCCCTGACGGTCGGGCAGAACCTCGCCCTCGACGCGGTCGAGGCCAAGGGCCACGACACGAGCGCCCCTCCCCGCTACACGGAGGCGAGCCTCGTCAAGACGCTCGAAGAGCTGGGCATCGGTCGCCCGTCGACCTACGCCGCGATCATGTCGACCATCGTCGACCGCGGTTACGTGACCCCTCGGGGCACGGCGCTCGTGCCGAACTGGATCGCCTTCTCGGTCGTGAGACTGCTCGAGGACTACTTCGGCGACCTCGTCCAGTACGACTTCACCGCGAGCATGGAAGACGACCTGGACCTGATCGCCGGGGGCGGCGCCGATCGGGTCGACTGGCTCAACGGCTTCTACTTCGGCAACGAGCAGCACCGTGGTCTCCGCAAGGTGGTGGACAACCTCGGCGACATCGACGCACGGGACATCAACTCCATACCGCTCGGCGAGGGGCTCACCCTCCGCATCGGACGGTACGGCCCCTACCTCGAGGCGCCGGGCTCGGACCCCGAGACTCCGCGTCGGGTGAACGTGCCGGAGGACCTCGCTCCCGACGAGTTGACCGCCGCGAAGGCTCGCGAGCTGATCGACGCGCCCGTCATCGGCGATCGCGTGCTCGGCGTCAATCCCGAGAGCGGCAAGGAGGTCATCGCGAAAGACGGCCGTTTCGGCCCTTACGTGACCGAGCGGACTCCCGAGGAGGTCGATGCGGATCCCGCCACCGGCGAGGTCGTCGAGGCCCCCGCGCCCGCTGCGACGGAAGGCACCGGGGCGAAGCCGAAGAAGGCGCCGGCGAAGAAGGCCGCTCCGAAGGAGCGGACCTCGTCGCTGTTCAAGAGCATGGACGTCGACACCGTCGATCTCGAGACCGCCCTCCGGCTTCTCGACCTGCCCCGTGTCGTGGGTGTCGACCCCGAGAGCGGCGAGGAGATCCAGGCGCAGAACGGCCGCTACGGCCCGTACCTGAAGAAGGGCGCCGACACGCGGTCGCTCACCAGCGAGGATCAGATCTTCGACATCGACCTGGCCGGTGCGATCGAGCTCTACGCTCAGCCGAAGTACGGTGCCAAGCGCGCCAGCAGCGCCCTGAAGGAGTTCGAGGCCGATCCGGTCAGCGGCAAGCCCATCAAGGTCAAAGACGGTCGCTTCGGGCCCTATGTCACCGACGGCGAGACCAATGCGACCATCCCCCGCGGTGAGACCGTCGAGGAGGTCGACTTCGAGCGCGCTGTGCAGCTGATCGCCGACAAACGCGCCAAGGGGCCTGCGAAGAAGCCGGCGGCCAAGAAGCCCGCTGCCAAGAAGCCGGCTGCCAAGAAGCCGGCCGCGAAGAAGCCCGCGGCCGCCACCAAGGCGACCACGACCAAGGCCGCCACGACCAAGGCGACCGCGACCAAGGCCGCTGCTGCGAAGAAGCCCGCTGCGGCGAAGCCCGCTGCGGCCGAGAAGCCGGCAGCTGCGAAGAAGCCCGAGTAGTGGCGGGCCTCTTCATCACGCTCGAGGGCGGCGACGGATCGGGGAAGACCACGCAGGCCGGTCTGCTCGAGGCCTGGCTCGTCGAGAGCGGCAGGTCCGTCGTGCGGACGCGCGAGCCCGGGGGGACCGACCTCGGGCTCGAGCTCCGCGAGATCGTCCTGCATCGTCGCGGTCACATCGCCCCGCGTGCTGAGGCCCTGCTGTACGCCGCCGATAGGGCGCACCACGTCGAGACGCTGGTCCGGCCCGCCCTCGACCGGGGCGACGTCGTCCTGCAAGACCGGTACATCGACTCGTCGGTGGCCTACCAGGGTGCCGGCCGGGTCCTCGGCGGAGACGAGATCCGATCGCTGTCCGAATGGGCGGTCGACGGGTTGGCCCCCGACCTCACCGTCCTGCTCGACCTCGACGAGGCCGAGGGGCGACGTCGGCTCGACAGCGCCCGCACCGAGTACGACCGGCTCGAGTCCGAGAAGTCCGACTTCCACGCGCGCGTCCGTGCCGCGTACCTGGCTGTGGCCGAGTCCGAACCCGAGCGGTTCGTGGTCGTCGACGCGTCTCTGCCGCAGGCGGAGATCGCGTCGCTCATCCGCGACCGAGTCGCCGGCCTCCTGGAGTGACCGTGTCGACACCGTCGTTCTGGGACGGCCTGACCGGTCAGGCCGACGCCATCGAGTCGCTGCGTGCGGCGGCCTCGACCGAACCGGGCAACTCGTCGATGACCCACTCCTGGCTCATCACGGGCCCGCCCGGCTCAGGGCGGTCGAATCTCGCCTACGCGTTCGCTGCGGCGCTCCTGGCCCGCAGCGACGAGGATGCCGAGGCGACCATCCGTCAGGTCGGGGCCCGCTCGCACCCGGACCTCGCGGTGCTGAGCACCGAGCGCATCATCATCACCATCGACGAGGTCCGCACCCTGGTCGCGGCTTCCCAGTTCTCCCCGTCGGTGGGGCGCTACCGGGTGGTCGTCATCGAGGACGCCGACCGCATGACCGAGCGCACGTCGAACCTCCTGCTGAAGGCGCTGGAGGAGCCGCCGCCTCGCACGGTCTGGATCCTCTGCGCGCCCAGCGAGGCCGATCTCATCCCGACCATCCGGTCGAGGGTCCGTGGCGTGCGGTTGCGCGTCCCCTCGGTGGCCGACGTCGCGGCCCTCATCGAGCGTCGCGACGGAGTCGATCACGAGACGGCCGTCGTCGCGGCCCGCGAGGCTCAGAGTCACATCGGCATGGCGCACCGACTCGCCACCAACCCGGAGGCGCGCGACCGTCGCCGACGGACGCTCGAGACCGCGCTCGCCATCCGCTCGGTGTCCGACGCCGTGCAGGCGGCGGCGACGCTGCTCGCGGTGGCCGGCGACGACGCCAAGGCCATCACGACCGAACGCGACGCCGACGAGCGGGCCAGTGCGCTGCGTTCCCTCGGGGTCGAGCCGGGCGGGACGGTGCCTCCGGCGCTCCGCAGTCAGCTGCGGGCGCTCGACGACGACCAGAAGCGCCGTGCCACGCGCAGCCTCCGCGACGGCATCGACCGCATCATGGTCGACCTGCTCTCGCTCTACCGCGACGTCCTGCTCCTGCACCTCGGCGTCGGTGACGACCCCGTCAACCAGAGCATGCGCGGGCGTCTCGACGAGGCGACCCGCGCCTCCTCGCCGGCCAGCACCCTCGCCGTGATGGACGCGATCGCGGTCGCCCGCCGTCGCATCGAGTCGAACGTGTCGCCGGTCCTCGCACTCGAGGCCATGCTCGTCGCCATCAGCAGACACGCGGTCAGGTGAGGCAAGATGGCCGGATGAGCGACCCGACCGCCGCCCCTGGCCTCCGCGAGCGAAAGCGCCTGGCCACGCGGCGGGCGATCCAGGTCGCGGTGCTCGATCTCATCAACGAGCACGGCCTCGAGGCCGTCACGGTCGACATGATCAGTCGACGCGCCGACGTGTCGCCCCGCACGTTCTTCAACTACTTCACCTCCAAGGAGGAGGCCGTGGTCGGAGATCCGCCGCAGCTCTCCGACGGGGCCGAGCTCGAGGCGTTCGTCTCCGATCACGACGGGTCGCTCCTCGACGGTCTGGTGCACCTCCTCGACCACGCCGCGACGACGGCGACCGGCGACCGAGAGCTCGTGCAGCGGCGCCGCGCCGTGCTGCGCGCGTACCCCGAGCTGTTCGCACGGCGGATGGCGTCGGTCCGCGTGTTCGAAGAACGGGTGACCGAGGTCGTCGCCCAGCGGCTCGCAGCCGACGGGGGCCTCGCGTCGACCATCGACGGCTCCGACGGGGCCGACGGCGCTGCGGCTGTGGCGAGCCGGGCCCACCTCGTCGCGCTCGTGGTCATCGCCACGCTGCGGCACGCCTGGGCCGAATGGATCGAAGACGACGACGTCGAGCACCTCGGCGACTACCGGTTCAGCCTCCGCGCCCGGATGGACGACAGCTTCGCCGACCTGCGGCGCCTCGTGTCACGCGAACTCTGAGAATCCGGTACAGTATCTATTCGTGCCGACAGGCACTGGTTGTCGGCCATGGCCGGTATCCGCCGCTTTAGCTCAGTCGGTAGAGCGTCTCACTCGTAATGAGAAGGTCTGGGGTTCGATTCCCCAAAGCGGCTCCAACAGAAGGCCTGGTCAACAGATGATCAGGCCTTCTTGCTGTTCAAGATCGTAGCTTTCTCTGCCCACGTTTTGCCCACACTCGTGCGGCGCGCACCGGCGTCCAGAGCGTCCGCGACTGCATCAAGATCGTCGTCAAAAAGGTCGCTATAGACGTCCAGCGTCATCGCCGCTGAGGCGTGCCCAAGCATGCGCTGGACTGACAAGACCGTCGCGCCACCCGAGATGGCTAGAGACGCCGCGGTGTGCCGGAGCGCGTGCGGTGTCACCTTCGGCACCTCTGGGTGACGCTCAGCAAACTCGGCCGCAGCCGGCACGAAGAAGCGGTTTCGGAAGTTCCAGTTCGGTGACCTTCGACACTCAGCTCGGCAACACCTTCGTCGTCACCATGACAGGTAACGTCACGTCCTCCGCCTTCGGCACCAGCAACATCGCGGGGGCTCCGTCCGTGACCGTGGCAGTCGCTCAGGACGCGACCGGAGGCCGATCGTTCACCTGGCCGAGCAACTGCCGATTCGTTGGAGGCACGGCACCAACGGATACGACTGCGAACACGACGACCTCGGTCACGTTCCGCTACGACCTCGCCGCCGCCAGGTGGTACGAGACGGCTCGAGCCGTTGCCGTCCCCTCCTGAGATCCATCCCCCGCGAAAGGCACAAAGCCATGACCACCGACGACACCACTACTTCGCGGGAGAACGCATGACCAAGAACGTCAAGGGCGGCCCGCGACTTGTTCCGCCGCGCGACGACACGAAGCATGCAGGGGTCAGACGTCGTGAGCACCGCCTCCGATCTGACCTCTGAGCCGGACGAGCCCATCAGCGGAGACACCTGGCAGGCCGGCGAAGGATCGTCCTACCAGCCTTGGTGACGCAGATGGCGGGCGCGCTCACCACGAGCGCGCTCACCACGAGCGCGCTCGCCATTCACACCTCTCGGTTCGCGGCGACGGCCGTGACCAGGCATGGCAGGTCACTGGCGTACGCGCGCACACCCGAGAGCTCACCAGCCTCGACGGTCAGCGCATCATCTACGCCCCCGTCGACAGGCTCACCGAGGCCCCCTGACCCAAGACCACCCGGGTCCACATCAAAGCCCCAGACCCCTCAGCTAAGCCCACCCCACCCCACGCAACCCGGGGGCCGGCCAACACCGAGGGGGACGCCATGCCACGTGCACCGAAGAAGTGCGGCGCACCCCAATGCGAGACACGCGTCATCGCCACCACCTACTGCGACGACCACAAGCCACTCGCATGGCGCACCAAGCCACGACCAGGCAGCACACGACAGTCACGCACACTGAGAGCAGCAGTCCTCAAGCGCGACCCTGTCTGCCGCTGCAACGGATGCCGACGTTGCACCCAACTAGACACCAGCTGCACACGACCAAGCACAGACGACGACCACATCGTCAACGTGGCGAGCAACGGAACAGACGACATCAGCAATCATTAAGGACTGTGTCACCCATGTCACTGGGTCAAGTCTCGACGGGAAGCAGCACAAGCCCGACGAGCCAAGGTCACCTGACGGCACAGCAACCGACGCTGAACACCACGCTCGCTCATCGCTTGCACGGCCCTACACGAACCGCACAGCAGCACACAGGCCAACCTGATCGCGACCACCAACGACGGTGACACCGAAGACCAGGGGCTTCCCCCTCTCCCCACCCCCTCGGGTAGACAGCGGAGAGGTGCTGCTCATTTTGTTGTCTACGGTTCCCCCAGTTTCAGGGCGGGGCGGGCGCGAGGGCGGCGGGTGCGTGCCGAACGTCTTGTTTGACGGCTCCGGAACGGGGTGCGCTCCTCGATCTGGCACATGGCCGCAGGGCAGTTGAAACCGTTACAGGGGCAGCAGGGTGGCGGTAGGCGCTTCTGGTGGCCATGGTCAAGTAGGTCTCCGGAGCATGATGGGGAGATGACGATAAAGGTGCCGGGGGGCCAGCCCGAAAACATAGGCGACATGCTGTCTCAGATGGGCGGTGCGAACAGTTTGGCAAGTCAGCTTGCATCGTCGATGCCGACGACTTACTACGATTCGACTCCCTCCGACACTGAGCGAAACACACGCCGGGCAGCCGATGAAACGGCTAAAGCGACGGAGCACATGCGATCGCTCACCGAGGCCATGGCAGAGAGTGTTCGTCTCTCGGTGGAGACTCGAGCACATGCCGCGCGTGCCGCTGAGGAGACGCGCAAGTCAGGCCGGCACGCGATGGTCATCGGCTACAGCTCGCTCGGCTTATCGGTTGCATCACTTGTCATAGCCGTGCTCGCGTTGATTAGAGGGCTGAGCTAGGGCCAGAACCCGCGCGCCTTTCGCATTCTCCGAGCAGAAGAGCCCCGTCGTGCTGCAGGGCGTCGTCGGTCGTCATCCCCGCGAGCCACGACGAAAACATTTCGATGGTGTCGTTTGCCCACCTGCGCCCAGGGTCAACCGCTGCGTTCACTAGGTCGGCGTCCGGGTTACCACCAGATTCCTGCAGAAGGTCTACGGCGTCGGCCCACATGGTCATTCCGCTGCGGTGTCGGAGGGCCAACCAGTCGCCGGACAACACGTCGGCCGGCCGTAGAGACGCCCGGTACACGGCGATCCGGCCTTGTAGGTCTCGCAGTTGCGCCTGCAGTGGCTCAGTGAGGGGATCCAGCGAGATGAACTGAGCGAGCGCCAGGACAACCGGCTCGGCTGCCTGACGTCGGCGTTCTAGGTATCGGCTTTCCTCGCCGCTATTGCGCTCCTGGCGGGCTAGCCAGATTGCGATGCCCGCGGGGATGCCAACGGCCAGTGCGGGGATGCCCACGTCGACAACCCAATTCAGGTGCCCCACACCATCGCTTTCCTTCGCGAAATCAGGACTCCGACTCTTCGTTGTCAGTGTCCTGCGCGTCAGAGCTGTCGCTTCGAATCAACTTCGTTACGTCCGGGTCGGGACTCTTGCGGGGCAACTGCACATGGGCCCCTACCGTCGCCAGAATGCCTGCTAGGTGCGAGCGGGCATAGTCGTATAGAGATTCAGTTGCATCGGCTTCCCCGATAGCGTCCGCCAATAGGTCATCGGTCACATCCTCGTTCTGATGGATGTACAACGCTCCAACCGTGATGTCGGCCCAGCCGTTGTCCCCTCCTGCATGCAGAGTACCTAGGACGACACGTGCAAGTCTGTCCATGCTTTCGACCCGTTCGGGGGCGTAGCCGACCGACCAGTGGGCATGCTCGTCAGTGGTTCCCGATTGTGTTGCATCTATTCGGATGACTTCTAGATCGACAAGCTGGAATGCGTGCTCGTAATTCATCGCTGTCGCCCCGCGATGACCAGGTCGATCATTGCATTGTTGTTAAGTGGTTGATCATGGCGGCTTTTGGTCCCAGGCCACGTGAATCCGCGCTTCGACGCGCTTCGCCCGTGGCCCACGGCCGAGTCGGTGTGACTTGAGCAGTCATCTACGACATGCGTCTCGAGGCGGGCCCCGACTGCCAGGGCGTACCTGCGTATGGTGGCCAGGGTTGGGTTGGCATCGTAGCGTTCGAACGAGGCGACGGTCGGCTGACTCACGCCCATGCGCTCCGCGATCACGTCCTGAGACAACTTGTGGTCATTGCGGTGCTTCACCAAGCCTCGGAGTAGGCGCACGTGGTCCTCTACAAGGGAGGCCGCCCGGGTCTCGATCGTCTCGATACTCTCGTCCATAGATTGCACTCTATAGGTCACGTCCTGAGGGGCGCATCATGCGAGACCCCAGTTGGAGGGCTCGTAGGCCCAGAACTTCCGAACCGCAAGGCGAATCTGCGCGTTCTGCTCGTCCTCAGTCTTCTCATCGTCGCCATCCCAGTGCAGTTTTTCGTGCGCATGAACGCCGATGAGATGCTGAGGAAGTCGAGGTGGTTCGCCGTGCAGCGCTCGGACCTGTGCGTCGTAGTACTCGACGTTGCCGTCAGCCATAACCCTGCGCACCGATATGTCCTGCCACCTAATTTCATACAACCAGCCGTCCTCGCCTGTCACGAGTCGTATGACCTCGTCTACGGGGATTAGGTCGCCCTGCTCAGCTGCGAGTAGCCGCTGTCGGAACTCCTCGCGGGCGATAGCTTCGCTGTATGGGTTCCACTGGCGTCCTTCGCCTCTAAGTGTGTCCATGAGCTTTCTCACGGTTGCATCGACGTGAGAAAGCTCCCCAGCTCCCTCGGCCCAGACGTAAATCAACGGCATGTGTTGGGAACACCTCGAAATCGGCGCAGACATGAGATGCATCTTAGGTGGACGTTCGCATCATCTCGGCTTCGGGGTAAGGGCTGCCCACGATTTGCCCACAATCGAGGGCGACTGGGGATGAAATTAGATGCTTCCGTTAATGGTACTGGCCTCCGAAAATCAACAGCCAGGCGGTTTCCGGTTTGAGAGATTGATATCATCACCCACTCGTAATGAGAAGGTCTGGGGTTCGATTCCCCAAAGCGGCTCCACAGAAGCCCCGGTCGTCACCGACCGGGGCTTCCGTCGTCTGAGCCCATGACGAGCGTCGTCGTCAATGCTCCGCCGGTCGCGTGTTCCGATCGGTCGGGCGAGGCACCGATCCGAGTCCGATCCGCATGAGCCAGCTGTTGACCGCCGGCACCGCCATCACCCGGGTGATCGCTCCCGCGACCGCTGTGGTGGTCGCGGCGAACCCGACGAGCCACCCGTAGAGCGCCGAGGACACGGGCAGCCCCAATGCCTCGATGACCAGCGGCAGGACCAGGGCGAAGCTCAGGAAGACGGGTATGCCCACCGCGACGATGGTCCGCAGCACGCGCTGGGTCGTGAACCAGATGGCATGCACGGAGGGCGGCTGCGCCTCGGAGTCGGTCGCGGTCCGCTCGTCGGCCGGGGTCATGATCCGTCCTCCGGCGGCCTCCGAGTCGTGGCCATCCGGAAGACCTTCTGGCGGACGTCGCCCACGGCGACCTTGATCTTGACAACTGCGTCGACGATCACCACCTGGCGGCGTTCGACGCGTCCGACCGCGCTCTTCGTCGTGGTGACCGCGTCCAGGACGGCGGCGAGCTGCTTCTTCTCTTCTGGTGTCATGTCGACCTCCTCGGGATCGATGGGGTTGAGGGAGGCGGGATATCCGCCGGTGAAATGCCAGGATTCGGGCGTCGGTCGGAAGTCCCTTCCCGTATGGCGGATGCCTCGGAGGCGTCCGCGTGCGACGACCCACGCGTGGGCCGCCTCGTCGTCCTCGAGCGCCCGGTTCCGCCCGTCGGGCAGTGTGATGCCGAAGTCGAGGCCGGCGCCCTGCGCCTGGTCGTGCGACGACGTGTAGGGCACCGCCGCGAGCGGGGCCCAGGGGCCGCCGTCGACGAACGCCTCCCATGCGGCCCGCTTGATCTCCTGGTCGCGTCGTGAGCGGAGCCCCTCGTTCACCGACAGGATGCCGCCGTCCGCGAAGACGCCTGCGGACTCGGCGATGAGCGAATTGACCTGCGCTGCGTCGGTCTCGTCCGTCACGTACTGGACGACACCCCGGAGCGAGCCGTAGCTCGAGGGGCCGACGGGGTGGAGGGTCACGGCTCCTCCCCGGAGAGGGAGGGGAGGCCCCCGCCGAAGCGGAGGCCTCCCTCGTCGTCGTCCGTCAGGCGCCGACCTTGGTCCGGATCGCTCCGACACCCGACTTCACGGCCTCGAGGTTGCTCGAGACGGTGTACTGGATGTTCGGGGTGGGGGAGTCCGCGTTCAGCGCGAGGCTGATGTTGCGGTAGCGGTCGAAGTCGTTGATCGACACGCTGCCCGAATCGGGGATGCTGTGCAGCGCGAGCACGCGACCCATCTCCGATGTCGTGACCTCGATGCCGTCCGAGAGCGCCAGGCCGACGAGGGCCAGATCGGCGGTCGACACGAGCCGGCTGCGTCCGTTCGAGATGAGGAACTTGCTGCCGGGAGCCCAGCGGCTCGTGGTTCCCTGAGTGATGATGTAGAGCTTGTCCATGTCTTCTTCTTTCGTATCTGTCGGAGGTGCGGTGATGGGCTCGTAGGCCCGGATGTAGTCGAAGTGCCACGGCTCCCGGGAGGGGAAGCCGTTGCCGGTCGGTGACCAGCCGAAGGTGGGCGCGTTGGCGTCCATCCAGGCCTTCTGAGGTGTGCCGTAACTGGCTACGCCGGCGCCGAAGTCGCAGGCGGTCGCCCACCCGTGATTCGACGTTCCGGGTTCTGCTGCGTAGTTGAAGCCCGGCTGACCGTTGAGCCAGCCGTCGTAGAGGTACTTCTGACGCTCGTAGCTCCGGTAGCCCTCGGTGATGACGAGGTCTGCCCCGAACCGAGCCTGGAATGCACTGTTCAGTGCGGTGTACTGCCTGGCGGCGTCGCTTCGCAGATAGCCGGAACCGGTGAGGGTCGCCGGCACGGGTACGAGTGCCGAGGCGGGTATCTGGCCATTCGTGTGGCCTCCCCATTCAGGAATGTGAATCTCCGTTTCTTCTCTTTCTTCGGCTCAGCGGTCGCTGAGCCGCTCCCCGTGTGGGGAAGCAGGTGCTCGGTTGTCGTGGCGAGCGTGCACGGGACTCAGCGGTGGCGGAGTCCGAGTGGTGCCGACCCGACCTGATGGCGGGTGGCGAGCAGTCGTTCGACGACGAAGAGCCGGTCGAGCGGTGCCGAGGGGAAGAGCAGCTTGGTCCGGGCCATGAAGCCGTTGGACGGCGGACCGCCTGCTGCGACCCGGGCGAGGGTCGTCCGGTCGACGCCGATCATCCGGGCCAGCTCGGCGTCGGACTCGATCTGGTGAGTCCTTCGCAGCTCGTGCAGAGCGACGACGTCCAGAACCAGACGGTCGACCCTGGTCGGTGTTGCATGTGCGGATGGCTTGTTCATGCGAGGAACACTACGGCGTATCTCCGCACGTGCAACAGCATCCCGCGGGCGGAACACGGCGTGTCGCGACAGGATGCCCACAGGACTGCTGCTCCGTATATGGAAATGCGTTGCACGTATGCAGCGAGACCTGTAGCGTCTCCTCGTGATCACCCAGACCTGGTCGGCCTTCCTCACTGCGATCGCCGGCCCCGAAGCCGGAGTACCCAACCAATCCGAGATCGCCCGTGTCGCGGGCGTCTCGACGGCCACCGTGAGTCGATGGGTCTCGGGCGAGGTGCAGCCCAAGGCGGAACAGGTCATCGGAGTGGCACGGGCCTACGGGGTCAGCCCCTTCCTGGCCCTCGTCGCCGCCGGCTACCTCCGGCCAGGCGACATCGAGGGCACGCTGAGCGTTCCGCGAGCCCTGCAGATCACGGACTTCACCGATCTCGAGATCGCCCGCGAGATGCTCCGCAGGGTCAGCTCGGCGGCGGACGCCTCCGCGACCTCCGCGCCCCCGGTCGATCACCCTGCGTGGGCCGTTGTCAGTGGCTCCAGTCAAGATGACATCGAGTCGCTGCCGAGTGCGGCCAAGAGCGACGCCCACGAAGTCGAGGAGGACGACCACACACCGTGACTCAGTACGTACCGCGGGAGCACGCGGCGGATCTGGGGGTCCCGATCATCGAGTACCCGCTTCGAGCGGACTTCGGCAGGTACGTACCCCAGCTCGGCGCCATCCTCATCAAGCCCCGGATGCGAGGCGCGCTCGAGCGGTCCGTCCTCGCGCACGAGCTCGTCCACGCCGAGCGAGACGAGTACGAGACGGGCGTCCCGCTCATCGACCTGCGGATGGAGCGCAATGCCGACAGGGTCGCCTCCCTCCGACTCATCGACGAGGACGAGCTGCTCGATCTGATGAGGTGGTCGTCCGACCCGGGGCGTTGGGCGGTCGAGCTGGCCGTCACGGCCGACCTGCTGGAGGCGCGCATCGCGCAGCTGAGGGTGTCGGAGTCCGACCGGGCGGCTGGTAGACAGGTGTCATGACGATTCGATGGGGAATACTCGGCGCGGGCGGCATCGCCCAGGCCTTCACCTCCGACCTGCTGGGGGCCGGCCTGGCCGTCTCGGCCGTCGGTTCGCGCGACCAGGCCAAGGCGGACGAGTTCGCCGGCCGGTTCGGCATCGACCACGCGCACGGCAGCTACGAAGACCTCGTGGCCGACCCGACCGTCGACGCCGTCTACGTCGCGACTCCGCACGTCTTCCACGCCGAGCAGGCCCTGCTCGCGATCGCCGCCGGCAAGCACGTGCTCGTCGAGAAGGCCTTCACCGTCAACGCCGCCGAGGCGCAGACGGTCCTCGACGCCGCGTCCGCCGCCGGCGTGGTCGCGATGGAGGCGATGTGGACCCGCTACCTCCCGCAGAGCGCGCGACTGCGGGCGATCGTGCGATCCGGCACCATCGGCGAGGTGCGCCTCCTGACGGCCGTGCACCTGCAGTCCCTGCCGACCGACCCGCGCCACCGCCTCAACGACCCGGCGCTCGGCGGCGGCGCGCTGCTCGACCTCGGCGTCTACCCGGTGTCGTTCGCCCACGATCTGCTCGGCGCCCCGACCGACATCGCGACCGTCGGGGTCCTCAGCGACCAGGGCGTCGACGCCCGCCATTCGGTGACCCTCGGCTATGCGAGCGGCGCTTCGGCGCAGCTGTACTCGGCGCTCGACTCGACGGGGCACAACGTCGCCGTCGTGCACGGCACGGCCGGTCGCGTCGAGATCGACGCGACCTGGTACACCCCCGTCGGCTTCACCGTGTACGACAGCGACGACGCCGTCATCGAGCGCTTCGACTCCGACGAGGGGTCCCTCCGCGGCATGCACCACCAGGCCATCGAACTCGACCGCGTCGTCTCGGCGGGCGAGACCGAGAGCCCCCTGCTCACGGCCGAGGGCATCGTCGACGTCATGCGCACCATGGACGAGATGCGGAAGCAGATCGGGGTCCGCTATCCCGGCGAGTAGAAGGCACGGGTAGGAGGCGCGGCGACGGTTTCGTACACTGGCTGCGATGGACGACCACGCACCCCGAGAACGTCCGCGTGACCGACGCGGCGGTCCGCGGAGAACCCTCGCGCGCCTCCTCGACGAGCACCCCCGAGGGGTGCGCGTGACCGCGGTCGTGACCGCGATCGCCCTGCTGGCGGGGGGAGCGGTCGCGGCCGGGGCCATCACGACGCCGGGCGAGCCGACCGTCTCGACCTCGTCGCCGACCGACTCGCCCCGTGCGACACCTGAGCCCACCGCGGACGACACCCCGACGGCGGCACCCGACGTGGCCCCGACGAGCCCGACGCCGACCGCGACTCCGACGGCGGCCCCGGTGCGCTCCTGCTCGGTCGCCGCCGCGGCCGCCGACCCCCGCCTCGCGCAGTTCGAGGGCACCGTCGTCGACGCCGCGACCGGCGAGGTGCTGTTCGACCGAGACGGATCGACGCCCGCCCGCACGGGCAGCGTCCTCAAGACCCTGACGAGCGCGGTCGCCCTCGCGGTGCTCGGGCCCGACCATCGTCTGACCACCAGGGTGACGGGCGACGTCGGCAGCGGCGCGATCGCCCTCGTCGGCGGTGGCGACGCCACGCTCAGCGCCGTCCCCTCCGGCGGCAGCGTGTACGCCGGGGCGCCGACGCTCGCCGACCTCGCCGCGCAGGTGAAGACCCGGCTGGGCGACGCCCCCGTCTCGCGGATCACTCTCGACGCCACCTACTGGAGTCAGGCCGACGAGTGGGACCCCTCCTGGAAGCGCTCCGAGCAGACCATCGGCTACCACTCCGAGGTGACGGCGCTGATGGTCGACGGCGACCGGGCCGACCCCGCCGCGCAGACCAGCCCGCGCAGCACCGACCCCGTCGCTCGCGCCGGCGACGCCTTCCGGGCCGCGCTGGTCTCCGCGGGGGTCGCGGGGGCCGACACCGCGGCGATGTCGCAGGGCGCCTCGAGCAGCGCCACCGTGCTGGGCGAGGTAGCGTCGCAGCCCGTCTCCACCCTGATCTCGCAGCTGCTGCCCACCTCCGACAACACGCTCGCCGAGATGCTCGCACGGACCTCGTCGCGTGCGTCGGGCGCCGACGGGTCGTCCGCCTCGCTGACGCCCCTCTACCGTTCGGTGCTGTCGTCGACGTACGGGCTCGACACCTCGACCACGACGATCATCGACGGGTCGGGGCTGAGCGAGAACGACGCGGTCCCCTCGACGGTCGTGGCGAGGCTGATGATCGCCGTGGCCGACCGCCGCGACGGCCTCGGCGTCGTCTACGACGCGCTGCCGATCTCGGGGCGCACGGGCACCCTCGCGAGTCGCTTCACCGGCGACAACGCGGTCGCGGCCGGCTCCGTGCACGCGAAGACGGGCTGGATCGACACGGCCTACACGCTGGCGGGCAGCATCGACTCCGCCGACGGCACCCGACTCGCCTTCGCGTTCTACGCGATCGGCGACGTGCGCGACGACGCCCGCGCCGCACTCGACACGCTGACGGCGGCCGTGTACCGCTGCGGCACCGATCTGTCAGGAGAATGAGCGCATGGTCAGAGCACTCCTCGTCATCGACGTCCAGAACGACTTCACCGAAGGAGGCGCGCTCGGCGTGGCAGGTGGCACCCGCGTCGCCGAGGGGGTCGCCGAGCACCTGGCGCTCGCGGCAGGCGACTACGCCCTCGTGCTGGCCAGCCGCGACTGGCACGAGGCCGAGAGCGACAACGGCGGGCACTTCTCCGAGCAGCCCGACTACGTCGACTCGTGGCCGGTGCACTGCGTCCGCGGCACCACCGGCGCCGACTACCATCCGGCGCTCGACGCGTCGTCGATCGACGTGCATCTCACGAAGGGCACGGGCAGCCCGTCGTATTCGGCGTTCGAGGGCGTGACGGCCGACGGCGAGAGCGCCGCCGAGGTGCTCCGGGCTCGGGGCGTCGACTCGCTCGACGTCGTCGGGCTGGCCACCGACCACTGCGTGCGGGCGTCGGTGCTCGACGCCGTGGCCGCCGGGCTCGCCGTCCGGGTCGTGACCGATCTCGTCGCCGGTGTCGCCCCCGTCTCGAGCGAAGCCGCACTGGCCGAGATGTCGGAGGCGGGCGCGACGCTCGTCACCCGCTCCGATCTCGGGGTCGAGTCGTGAGCGGGGCGCCGATCCGGGTCGGCATCGTCGGTTTCGGGCTCGCCGGGCGGGTGTTCCACGGCGCCCTCCTCGCCGCCGACCCCGACTACGACGTGGCGGCCGTCGTCACGCGAGACGCCGATCGCGCGGCCGACGCTGCGCATCGGCACCCCGCCGCAGCGGTCGTGGCCTCCAGCGCGGACCTCGCGGGCATGGGGCTCGACCTCGTCGTCGTCGCGACACCGAACGCGACGCACGCCGACGTGGCCGCCGAGGCGCTCCGTGCCGGGTCGGCCGTCGTGGTCGACAAGCCGGTGGCGACCTCGGCCGCCGAGGCTCGCGCACTGATCGCGCAGGCCGAGAGCTCCGACCGACTGCTCACCGTCTACCAGAACCGCCGATGGGACGGCGACTACCTGACGGCGTCACGTCTGATCGCCGACGGGGCGCTCGGCGACGTCCACACCTTCGAGTCCCGCTTCGAGCCGTGGAAGACCGCGAACCGCGCCGGCTGGAAGTCCTCCGCCACGGTCGCCGACGGCGGCGGCATCCTCTTCGACCTCGGCCCGCATCTCGTCGACCAGGCACTGCGGCTCTTCGGCCCGGTCTCCGACGTGCACGCCGAGATCGCGACGCGTCGGCCCACCGCGTCGGCCGACGACGACGTCCTGCTGTCGCTGCGCCACGAGAGCGGCGTCCGCTCGCGTCTCTGGATGAGTCACGTCGCCGCGCAGCCCGGCCCGCGCCTCCGGGTGCTCGGATCGGAGGGCGCCTACGTCGTCTCGGGTCTGGACCCGCAGGAGGCGCAGCTCGCGGACGGTCTGTCGCCTGCGGACGACGCCTACGGACTCGTCGACCCGGCACGGCACGGCACGATCGGCGTCGGAGACGACGCCCGGGTGGTGCCCACCGAGCGGGGCCGCTACCCGCTGTTCTACGGCCGCCTCGCCGCAGCGCTGCGGGGCGAGGCCGAGGTGCCCGTCGACCCGCGAGACGCGGTCGCAGCGCTCGAGGTCATCGAGGAGGCGCGGCGCGGCACCCGCTGACCCTCGCGCCCCAGCGGCCCCGGCGGCCCCGGCTCGCCGCTAGACGAGCAGCTGGTGCTTCGCGAGGTCGCGGTAGAGCGGCGTGCTGACGACCAGCTCGGAGTGCGTGCCGACCCCGACGACCCGCCCGCCGTCGACGACGACGATCTGGTCGCTGTCGACGACGGTCGACAGTCGGTGGGCGATGACGATGAGCGTGCGGTCCTCCGCCACGGCGTCGATCGCGCCGCGCAGACGCTGCTCGTTGACGCCGTCGAGGCTCGACGTCGACTCGTCGAGCAGGAGGATGGGCGGGGCGGAGAGCAGGGTGCGGGCGATCGCGAGACGCTGGCGCTCGCCGCCCGAGAGCATGACGCCGTCTTCGCCGACCTGCGCGTCGAGGCCCTCGTCGCCGCGATCGAGCACCGCGGTGAGGTTCACGGCCTCGAGCACCCGTCGGCAGTCGTCGTCGGTGGCGCCCGGCGAGCCGAGGGTCAGGTTGTCGCGGATGGTGCCCGCGAGCACGGGGGCGTCCTGTTCGACGTACCCGATGCGCGAGCGCAGCTCGTCGCGGTCGAGGGCGCGCAGGTCGACCCCGTCGATCCGCACGACTCCGGACGTCGGGTCGTAGAAGCGCTCGATGAGCGCCAGCATGGTGCTCTTGCCCGCGCCCGACGGCCCGACCAGAGCGGTGCGCCCGCCGGCCGGGACCGAGAAGCTGACCCCGCGCAGCACCGTGAGGTCGTCGTCCGGCACGACGCCGTCGACGCCGTCGACCCCGCCGGCCGCTGCGTCCGGTGCCGCGGGGTAGCGGAAGTGCACGTCGTCGAAGGTCACGGCGTCGGTGGTCTCGACGCGGGCGACACCGGCGAGGTCGGCGGCGGTGCGGCGGTCGTCGTGGTCCTCCGACGGGAGATCGAGGATCTCCTGGATGCGACCGAGGGCGCCCAGCGCCTGGTTGACGCTGAGGACGGCGCCGAGCGCCTGGCCGAGCGGCATGATCATCAGGAAGAGGAAGAGCACGAACGACACCAGCGACGCGATCTCGATGGCGCCGCTGGCGACACGGAAGCCCCCGACTCCGAGCACGACCAGGAACGAGGCCTGCAGCGCGATCGACGAGATGGGCACGACGAGCGCCGAGATCCGGGCGACCTGCAGCCCCCGCTCGTAGGCCCCGACGGCGTCGAGCTCGACCGCGGCGACCTCGCGTTCGGTGGCCCCCGACGCCCGGATGGTGCGGACCGAGCTGATGGCCCGTTCGACGGCCGCCGTGAGGTCTCCGACCTTCTCCTGCGCCTGTCGGCTTGCGACCCGGATCCGTCCCGAGAGCAACACGACGACGAGCACCGAGACGGCGACGACCAGCACGGTGAGTCCGAGCAGCACGGGGTCGATCAGGAACATGCCGACCAGGGCGCCGATGAAGGTGAGGCTGCCGCCGATCGCCTCGACGAGGCCCTGCGTCAGGACGGCGCGCAGCAGCGTGGTGTCCGAACCGACCCGCGAGACGAGGTCGCCCGTGCGGCGGGAGTCGAACTCGCTGACCGGCAGTCGCAGCATGCGCCCGACGAGGCGGCGCCGGCTGGAGAGCACGACGCCCTCGCCGGTGCGCTGCAGCAGGTAGTGCTGGAACCCGCTCAGCAGACCGGCCACGACCACGAGGCCCACGAGGGCCCAGACGAGCGAGCCCAGGGCCCCGCCCTGCTCGACGACGGCGATCACCCGCTGCACGAGCAGCGGCTGACCGAGCGAGGCCGCGGCGCCCAGCACGCTGAGCACGATGATCACCGTCATGACCTTCTTGTGCTCGAAGAGGTACGGCAGCAGCTGACGGAACGTGGCACGGGGCCCCTCGGGAGGGCGACGGCGTCCGAGACCGCGGCGCGCCCTCGGGGGGTCGACCCGCGCCTCCTCGGCAGGGGTCGTCGGGGTGCGCGCGCTCGTGTCGGAGCTCATGGTGCCTCTCGTGCCTGGAGGCCGCGCGGCGCGCGGCGGGTGACCGGGGCGGCCGACGGACCGCCTGAGACGACCGTACTTCGTCGGCGGCCCCGGCACCTGTCAGTCGACGGCCTCGTAGTCGACGTCGCGGGTCTCGCGGCTGAGGATCAACGCGACGAGCGTCAGAGCGGCCATCGACGAGAGGTAGAGCCCGACGAGCCAGGTGCTGCCGCCTGCAGCCGTCCAGAGCCACACGGCGATGAACGGGGCCACGGCCGCGCCGAGGATGCTCGCGACGTTGTAGCTGATCGCCGAGCCGGTGTACCGGACGCTGGTCGGGAACAGCTCGGGCAGCACCGCGCCCATGGGGCCGAAGGTGAGCCCCATCAGCACGAAGCCGATGATCAGCAGTGCCTGCGCGCCGAGCACGCCGCCGGCGAACAGCGGGGCGAACAGGAACCCGAACACCAGGATGCCGGCCGTGACGCAGATGAGCATCGCCCGTCGCCCGTACCTCTCGGCGAGCGGCCCGGAGACGAGGGTGAAGACGCCGAAGAAGACGACCCCGAGGATGAGCATCCACAGGAACTGCGTGCGGGGGATGCCGAGACCCGCCGGGTCGCCGGCGGCATCGGCCGTGCCGAAGGTCAGGGTGAAGGTCGTCATCAGGTAGAACAGCGTGTACGTGGCCAGCATGATGAACGTGCCGAGGATCAGCGGGCGCCAGCTCGTCGTGAAGACGCGGGCCAGGGGCAGCTTCGCGACCGAACCCGAGTCGACGACCTTCTGGAACGCCGGGGTCTCGATCAGCTTGAAGCGGACGTAGAGCCCGATGATCACCAGCAGGGCGCTCGCCAGGAACGGCAGCCGCCAGCCCCAGGCCATGAACTGCTCTTCGGTCAGGGTGGTGTTCAGCAGCACGAACAGCAGGTTGGCGATGATGAAGCCGATCGGCGCGCCCAGCTGGGGGAACGTGCCGTAGATCGCCCGTCGGTTCTTCGGGGCGTTCTCGGTCGCCAGCAGCGCCGCGCCGCTCCACTCGCCGCCGAGGCCGAGACCCTGGCAGAAGCGCAGCACGACGAGGCACGCGGGGCCCGCGACGGCCCAGCCGGGCGTCGTGCCGGCGGGGATGCAGCCGATCAGCACCGTCGCGATGCCCATCGTGAGGAGGGAGGCGACGAGGGTGCCCTTGCGGCCGATGCGGTCGCCGAAGTGGCCGAACACGATCGAGCCGACGGGTCGGGCGATGAAGGCGACCCCGAAGACGGCGAACGAGGCGAGGCGCGCGACGGCGGGGTCGTCGTTCGCGAAGAAGACGGTCGGGAAGACGAGGACGGCGGCCGTCGCGTAGACGTAGAAGTCGTAGAACTCGATGGACGTGCCGACGAGGCTCGCGATGATGACGCGCGAGCGCTTGTTGGCAGGAGGTGCGGGCTGCGTCGACGAGGCGACGGCTGATGACGACATGGGGGGACTCCGGAGCGGCGGGGAGGACGATGCCGGCGACGACGGCGGAGCGGGGCCGGGTGGGGCACGCAGGGGCTCGGTCGTGGACGTGCGTCGGCCGGGGATCAGCAGGGGCGCACGACGCCGGTGGGGTGTGGCCGCTCGTGACAGCCGTCGTTCAGTTTAGCGCCTTCGTGAGTGGTGCTCAGCCGTCGGTGGGGAGGTGCCCGGGCAGCTGGTGACCCATGCGGTCGCGTTTCGTGTCGAGGTAACCCTCGTTGAACGTGCCGACGCCGACCACGAGGGGCACGAGCTCGGAGACGGCGATGCCGTGCTCGACGAGCTGGCGGCTCTTCTCCGGGTTGTTGCTGAGCAGCCGGATCTCGTGGATGCCGAGGTCGCGCAGCACATCGGCCGCCGCGCCGTACTGCCGGGAGTCGGCCGGCAGCCCGAGGGCGAGGTTCGCGTCGAGGGTGTCGAGACCGTCTTCCTGCAGCCGGTAGGCGCGGAGCTTGTCGATCAGACCGATGCCGCGGCCCTCGTGGCCCCGCAGATAGACGACCACGCCGCCGTGCTCGTGGATCGTGTCGAGGGCGGCGTCGAGCTGCGGACCGCACTCGCACTTCAGCGACCCGAAGGCCTCGCCGGTCAGGCACTCGGAGTGCACCCGCACGAGCGCGCCGTCGCCGGGAGCACGACCGTCGGGGCCGGTCGCGACGACGGCGACGTGATCGGCCCCCGTGACGAGGTCGCGGTACGCGCGGAAGGCGAACGTGCCGTGCCGGGTCGGCACGGTGGTCTCGACCTCGAAGGTGATCTGGGGCGAGGCGGCGGGCGAGGCGGTCATGGTGTTCTCCGGGGCTGGGCGCGGGCGACGATCAGGACGTCGTCGCCGAGGGGGGTCACGCGGGTCGTCACGAGACGGACCTGACCGTCGATGCTCGCCACACCGAGGTCGCCGAGGGCCGTGCGCGGTCCGCCGAGGAGCGTCGGGGCGAGGTAGACGAGATAGTCGTCGACGAGGCCGCGTCGCACGAACTCGCTGGCGACGGTCGGACCGCCCTCGACGAACACCCTGCGGACGCCGCGCGCGTAGAGGTCGGCGAGCACGGCCTCGAGGTCTCGGCTGCCGGTCTCGACGAGAGCCCTCGGGTGTCTCCGGAGTCCGGCGTCGGCCGGGACGGGCCGGTGGCCGACCACGACGGGCAGCGGCTGGTCGGCGAGCAGCTCGCCGCCGTCGCCGCGCGCGGTGAGCCCGGGGTCGTCGGCCAGGACGGTGCCGGTGCCGACGAGGATGGCGTCGTGCGCGGCCCGCTGCTCGTGCACGTGCTGTCGGGCGGCCGTGCCCGTGATCCACCGGCTGGTGCCGTCGGCCGCGGCGGCGCGTCCGTCGAGACTGGAGGCCCACTTGAGGGTGACGAACGGGCGACCCGCACGGGTCGCCACGAGCCAGGGGCGGATGGTCTCTTCGGCGTCGTCGCGGAGGACGCCCGCCACGACCTCGACCCCGGCCCGCCGGAGGCGCTCGGCACCACCCGAGGACGACTCGCCGGGATCGGAGACGGCGTAGACGACCCTCGACACCCCGGCGCCGATCAGAGCCTCGCTGCAGGGGCCCGTCCGCCCGGTGTGATCGCAGGGCTCGAGACTGACGACGGCCGTGAGACCGACGGAGGACTCGCCCGGCGCGAGCCTCGACAGCGCGTCGACCTCGGCGTGCGGTGTCCCGGCGCCGCGGTGCCATCCCTCGGCCGCCACCGTCAGATCGGGGCGGAGGAGGACGCACCCGACCTGGGGGTTGGGGCCGAGGGACGTGCCGCGGAGAGCCAGCTCGAGCGCTCGCCGCATGGCGTCGTCGTACGCGCTCGAGGGGGTGGTCATGGTCTCTCCGGTTCGGTCTCGCCGATCGGTTCGTCGAGGCCACGGATGTCAACCGCAGGGTCGCGCGAGTATTCCGAGGGGGAGACGCCGACGGGCCACCCGGGCTTCACCGACCGGTCGTCGCTCGAACGGAGTCGCGCCGTCCGGCAGAGCGGATGGGAGCCGTCCCGTGCCGGATGGAGACCCGGGGCGTCGCCGGTGTACCGGAACCCCGTCGACCGGGCGACGCCGGCGCTGCCGTCGTTGTCGACGAACCCCTCCCAGTAGAGCTCGTCGACCCCACCGTGCGCGAACGCCCAGTCGGCCACGAGAGCGACCGCGGCCGTCATGAGACCGCGACCCCGATGGGCGGGTGACGTCCAGAAGCCGATGTCGTCGTCCGCGAAGCGCAGGCTGATCATGCCGACGAGCAGCGACGAGCCGGGAGACCGGAGCCCCCAGGTGCACTCGCGCCCGGTCGACCAGCCGTGGTCGACGATCCGTCGGAGGAAGAACTCGGCGTCGGACTCGTCGTAGGGCACGGGGACGGTCGTGAACCTCTGCAGCTCGGGGTCGCGGCACGCGTCGACGATGGCGGCGACGTCGGCCCGCTCGGGCACCGCCAGACGCACGGCGTCGGACTCGAGGACGAAGGGCTGCACGATCAGGCCTTGCGGAGGAAGCCGATGCGGTCGTAGACCGTGTCGAGGGTGGACTGGGCGAGCTCGTTCGCGCGATCGGCGTTGCCGGCCAGCACGCGGTCGAGCTCGGCGGGGTCGTCGAGCAGCTCGAGCGCGCGCGCCCGGATCGGCGTGAACGTCTCGACGACCACCTCGGCGACGTCCTTCTTGAGGTCGCCGTAGCCGCGGCCGGTGTAGTCGCGCTCGAGATCGGCGATGGCGCGCCCGGTGAACGCCGACTGGATCGTCAGCAGGTTCGACACCCCGGGCTTGGCGCCCCGATCGAAGCGGATCTCGCGCTCCGTGTCGGTGACGGCCGACTTGATCTTCTTCGCTGTGCGGGACGGCTCGTCGAGCATCCAGACCACACCCGACTCGGTGGCCGCCGACTTGCTCATCTTCGATTCGGGGTTCTGCAGGTCGTAGACCCGCGCCGACTCCTTCTGGATGGTGGCCTCGGGCACCACGAACGTCGTGCCGAACCGGGAGTTGAAGCGGGTGGCGAGGTCTCGTGTCAGCTCGACGTGCTGACGCTGGTCGTCGCCGACGGGCACCACCTCGGCGCCGTAGAGCAGGATGTCGGCCGCCATGAGCGTGGGGTAGGCGAACAGGCCGAGCGAGGCCGAGTCGGCGCCCTGCTTGGCCGCCTTGTCTTTGAACTGCGTCATGCGGCTGGCCTCGCCGAAGCCGGTGAGGGTGTTCAGCACCCAGGCGAGCTGCGCGTGCGCCGGCACGTGCGACTGGATGAAGAGCGTCGACAGCGACGGGTCGATGCCCGCGGCGATGTACTGGGCGGCCGTCCGCCGGGTGGACTCGCGGAGCGTCGCGGGATCCTGGGCGACGGTGATGGCGTGCTGGTCGACGACGCAGAAGAGGGCGTCGTGGGTCGACTGCTGCTCGCGCCACTGCAGCAGGGCCCCGACGTAGTTGCCGATGTGCAGCGAGTCGGCGGAGGGCTGCATGCCGGAGAAGAGCCGGGGGCGGCCGGCGCCGCGAGGGGGCTCGGCCGTCTCGGAGGCGGCGGATGCGGGGGAGGGGGTGGTGCCGGTCATGACGTCCTCAGGGGGTCGGAGAGATCAGATGTCGTAGTCGACGACGACGGGTGCGTGGTCGGACCAGCGCTCGGCGTACGACGGCGCTCGATCGATGGTGTGGTTCTCGGCCTTGGCCGCGAGAGCGGGCGTCGCCAGGTGGTAGTCGATGCGCCAACCGGTGTCGTTGTCGAAGGCCTGGCCGCGCCACGACCACCACGAGTACGGCCCCTCGACCTCGCCCGCGAGTCGGCGCCCGACGTCGACCCAGCCGAGTCCGCTGCCGCCGGTGCCGTCCACCGTCTCGATCTCGGTCCCGGCCTCGCCGAGGAACCGGTCGAAGTACGAGCGCTCGCGCGGGAGGAAGCCGGCCCGCTTGACGTTGCCCTTCCAGTTCTTGATGTCGAGCTCGCGATGACCGACGTTCAGGTCGCCCGTCACGACCGAGAGCCCGTTGTGGGCCGCCAGCTGCGGCAGCCGGGCGGTCATCGCGTCGAGGAATCTCCACTTCTCGTCCTGCTTGGGGGTGTCGACCTCGCCCGAGTGCACGTAGGTGCTGACGACCGTGACGATCGTCCCGTCGACGTCGTAGTCGGCCTCGATCCACCGCCCGGCGCTGTCGAAGTCGTCGTCGCCGAGCTCGACGCGGTGCACGGAGGCCGCCCCGCGGGAGGCGATGGCCACACCCGCGCGGCCCTTCGCCGTCGCGGGGTGGTGGACGACGTTCCATTCGGGGCCGAGCAGGCCCTCGAGGTCGTCGGTCGAGGCGCGCACCTCTTGGAGCGTGAGGATGTCGACGTCGCGCTCGGCGAGCCAGTCGCCCATGCCCCTGCGGTACGCGGCCCGGATGCCGTTGACGTTGACGGAGGCGAGGCGGAGACGTGTTCCCATGCGCAGAACACTACCGGCGGCCACCGTCGCCGTCGCCGCGCGGTCGGGAGGGACGGGGCAGGCGGGAGACGAGGCCCCGCACGGCCGCGACGGCACGCCGGGAGCGGGTGGCGACCCGCGCCTCCTGGGCCAGCCGCTCCTCCTCGAGCAGGCGCAGGCGCTCGGCCTCCTGGTGCGGGTCGGCGAGCACCCCGATGTCGTCCATGCCGACCGCGATCCAGGCCGCGGCGAGCAGCAGCACCTGGCAGAGCAGATCGATGACGATCAGCAGACCGATGACCGCCGCGAACGACGCCAGGAGGGGGTTGGCGCCCGTCGCGCGGAGCAGGGTCCCGCCGACGACCGTCAGACCGACGAAGCCCGCGGCGCCGAGGGCGGACCCCACGAGGAGGCGCGGGCCGGGGATGTGCAGACCCGCCAGCACCCGGAACAGCGCGGCGAGCACGAGAGCGTCGAAGACGAAGACGAGCAGGAGCGCCGTGACACGGAGCAGCAGGACGGACGCGGCCGACGTGGTCGACAGATCGAGCAGGTGCAGGGCCCAGCGCACCGCCGTGGTGCTGAGCAGCGAGACCGTGGCCGAGACGACCACGGCGGCGCCGAAGGCGAGGGCGAGGGCCAGGTCGCGCAGCACCAGCCGGAGGAACGGGGTGGCCGGCGACGGCGCACGGAAGATCGTGCGGACGGAGTCGCGCATCCCGCCGAAGAGGGTGATGGCGGAGAAGAGCAGACCCACGAACGCGATCGCGCCGGTCCAGCCGAAGACGGTGGCGTCGAGGAGGGCGTCGGGGTCGACCACCCCCGCCCCCGAGTCGTCCTGGATCAGGCCGGGGACGGCCGAGCGGATGAAGACGACCAGCTGGTCGCGGAGGGCCTCGTCGCCCGAGACGACGAAGCCCGCGACGGAGAAGCCCACCCAGAGGCCCGCGAACAGTGCGAAGAGGGCCTGGTACGTGAGACCGGCGGCGAGCAGCGGGCCCTTCGCTCCGACGTAGCGGCCGACCACCCGCACGGGCCGCGCCGTCGTGACGCGGCCGACCCTCGACCGGGCGTCGGCGTCGTCTCCGGCCACGGGGTCGTCGATCGACCGCTCGTCGTCCGGTCGTCGTCGCATCGCACCAGGGTAGGGGTGCGTGACGCTCGCGTCCGGACCACGCACCCGTGCGCCTCGCGTACGATGGCACGCGACCGCGCGGCACAGGGTCACCGCCCGTGCCCGGCATCCGAACTCACCGAAACGAAGAGGTCTCACAGTGGCACTACAGGGCGTTGGCGTCGGACGCGGAGTGGCCGTCGGCCCGATCCTCCGGATGCCGGATCCGCTGCCCGAGCCGAGCAGCGACAAGCGGACCGCCGAGGCGGACGCCGAGTTCGCCGACGTCACCCGGGCGCTCCGCTCGGTCGCCGCCGATCTGTCGGCACGGGGCGAGAAGGCCGGCGGCGAGGCGAAGGACGTCCTCGACGCCCAGGCGCTCATGGCCGAAGACCCCACGCTCTCCGACGACGTCCAGCAGCGCATCGCCGACGGCGCGACGGGCGAGCGGGCCGTGTTCGAGGCCTTCGCGGCCTTCCAGGAGATGCTCGTCGGCATGGGCGGCTACATGGCCGAGCGCGCCACCGACCTCGGCGACGTCGCCCAGCGCGTCATCGCATCCCTCCGCGGAGTCGCGGCGCCCGGCGTCCCCGAGAGCGACACCCCCTTCGTGCTCGTCGCGCCCGACCTCGCGCCCGCCGACACAGCCCTCCTCGACCTCGACAAGGTGCTCGCACTGATCACCCGCGACGGCGGACCGACCTCGCACACGGCCATCCTGGCCCGCTCGAAGTCGATCCCCGCCATCGTCGGCGTCACCGGAGCCCTCGACCTCGTCGACGGCACCGTGGTGGTCGCCGACGCGGCCACGGGCGTCGTGACCGTCGACCCCGCAGCCGACGAGATCGCCCAGGCGGAGCAGCGCATCGCCGACCGCCGCGCCGCAGCAGCCGCCCCGCTGACCGACGGCGCCCTCGCAGACGGCCACGCCGTGCCCCTCCTGGCCAACCTCGGCTCGCCCGACGAGGCCGGCGGCGCCGTCGAGCTCGGGGCCGAGGGCGTCGGCCTGTTCCGCACCGAGTTCCTCTTCCTCGGGTCGTCCACCGCCCCGACCGTCGAGAGTCAGACCGCCAGCTACACGGCGCTGCTCGAGGCGTTCCCCGGCAAGAAGGTGGTCGTCCGCGCGCTCGACGCCGGTGCCGACAAGCCGCTGAGCTTCTTGAACGACGCCCACGAGGAGAACCCCGCCCTCGGGCTCCGGGGGCTCCGCGCCCTCCGCGTGAAGGAGCAGATCCTCCGCGATCAGCTCACCGCGCTCGCCGAGGCCCAGGCGGCCACGACGGCCGACCTCTGGGTCATGGCGCCGATGGTGAGCGACGCCGAGGAGACCGAGTACTTCGTCTCCCTCGGTCGCGAGCTCGGACTCAAGACCGTCGGGGTCATGGCCGAGGTGCCCTCGCTCGCGGTGCTGGCCGACCAGGTGCTCCGCACCGCCGACTTCGTCAGCATCGGGACCAACGACCTGACGCAGTACACGCTCGCAGCCGACCGCATGCTCGGCTCGGTCGCGTCGTATCAGGACCCGTGGCACCCCGCCGTGCTCCGCCTGGTCCGGGCTCTCGGCGACGCCGGGGCGACCGCGGGCAAGCCCGTGGGCATCTGCGGCGAGGCGGCGGCCGACCCGCTGCTCGCCGTCGTGCTCGTCGGACTGGGGGCCACGACGCTGTCGATGACCCCGGCCGCCCTGGCCGACGTCCGCCTCGAGCTGTCGAAGTACACGATCGAGCAGGCGCGCGCCCTGGCGGCGGCTGCGATCGATGCGACGACGGCGCCGGGCGCGCGCGAGGCCGCCGAGGCGGTCGCCGCAGGCCTGTAGTCGAGCGGGCCGGTCGGGCCGGGGTCCGATCGGCTCACGGCCCGTCCGGCTGCCGTCCGACGGGCTGCGCACCGACCCGCCGCGAACTCACCGGCCCCGTGCCGAGGTCATCCGCTCAGCTGCCTGCGACGGCGGGTGCCCACGTCGGACGGTACTTCGCGCTGCGGGGGAAGCGCTCGAGGTCGGCCGCGTAGTCGGCATCGGACGGCACCTCGCCGGCCGGACCCGGCTCGAACGGGGACGCCGGGTTGTCGTAGACGCGACGGTCGAGGGTGAAGCGTGCCGTGAACGACCCGTCGCTGGTCAGCGTCAGGGCGAACGAGAACCATGCGCCCTTCTCGGGGTCGGCCATCACCTCGCGGAGGCGCGAGCCCGCGGCGGCGACGTCGGGGATGCTCAGGCCCTGCTTCGCGCCGCCGGCGGCGTCGAGCGCGTCGACCCACACGCGCGACGTCGAGCCGACCTCGAGCAGGAACAACGTCGCCTCCGCCCAGTCATGACCGGCGAGCGACTCGGCGAATGTCGCGGCGATGTCGTTCTGCAACTGCTGCTGGCGGGTGACGTCCATGGGTCGCGGCCTCTCGTTCGGGGTCGTGGTCGGCGCCGACGCGGGCGTCGACGACGTCCCGTGAGGAGCTCTCACCAGCTTAGGTGCCCACCGTCGCCGCGAGGCCCCTCGCACGGGGGGACTTCCCGTCCGCTGCATGGACGCCGCCTGCGAGTCCGGGTCCGAACGGACCCGACCGGCGCCCGCGGAGCACACTGGACGGGTGGGCACCCCTATTCGACATCCGCTCGTCGACGCCGTTACGGCGCGCGTCGTCCGAGTCGACGGTCGGGGCCGGGTCCTCCGCCTCAGCCCTCCCATGGCCGATCTGCTCCGGCGTCGCAGGCACCGACGGCGGGTCGTGCTCGTATCGAGCGAGCGCTCCCGTCTGACGGTCGGTCTCCGGTCGGCGCTCGTCGAGGCGGGTGCCGCCTGGGTCGTCCACGACGACCGAGGAGATCTGCGAGACGGCCTGACCGGTCGTCCGTACGGCGCCGTCGACGACGCCGGCATCCCCGTGGAAGAGCTCGGCGTCGAGAAGGTCGAGTTCCCCGAGATCGGTCCGGCCGTCGACACCAGGGTGCAGCTGACGATCGATCTCACGGTCCTCCACCTCCCCGCCCACGACATGAGCCTGGGAGGCGCGCTCGAGACCATCTCGCAGGCTGTGTCCGGTTCGCTCCCCGTCTCGTGGGGCGTCACCGAGCCGATGCTGTCCGCCTGGGATCGATGGGCTCTCACCCAGCACGCCCGCCATGCCGCGCCGGAGCCCCTCCGCATGCTCGTCGAGGGCCCGCATCTGTCGGCCACCGTCACCGCCCGGGTCACCGAGCACGGGACGGAGGAGACGATGTCGATCACGGTCGACGTCGTCCACCCCGCCGACGGAGAATCCCTCGACGCGGGCATCGACCGGCTGACCGGCGCCCTCGCCGACATCGCCCGGGACAGCCTGCCGACCTTCGCCCTCGTGGTCGCACGGGAGGGCGAGGTGGATCGCTGCGTCTGCGCCGTCACCTACCCGCCGCCCAACCCGGTCGCACTGCTCATCGGAGCGCCGTCCGTCAAGCGTCTCGGGCTCGACCTGACCGCGTTGCCGACCGGCGAGACGGTCCGGGTCGTAGGCCGCCCGAGCCTGCCGGCCTTCGTGGTGCCGCTCGGTGACGCCAGCACGCCCGGGTGGGACGCACTGCATCAGACCCTCGAGGCCGTGGGGCCGGAGCGTCTCGCCACCCTGGTCTCGCCGCCCCTCCTGCAGGCGTGGGAGGAGGACCTCGACGAGTTCGACCTCCTCGACGAGAGCAGGGTGCAGGGCGACGCGAAGGGTTCCGAAGCTGGCGACATGGAGGAGGGGCGTGACGACAGTGCCTCGTGAGATCACCATCCTGAGTCCTCAGGCTCCCGACGGGCTCGATCTCGCGAGCGCCGCGCACGCGGTCGACGAGTCGTACGGGGTCCGCCCCATCGACGGCGCGACCGCCCATCAGGTCTTCGCCCGCGGAGGCCGCGCTCTGCTGACCGTCTACGGCGCCCAGGAGCTGAACACGTCGGGTGAGATCGAGCGCCTGCTGACCGATCCGCCGGAGGTGCGCCTCCCGGTGTTCTGGGTCGATGCCATCGCGCCGCTCGGTGAGGACGGCGAAGCCGGTGTGTCGGTCGCGCTCCGGCTGGCTCTCGCTCTGGACGCCGTCTGCATCGTCGAAGACGACTGAACGGCCCCGCACCGTGCGCCCGCCGACCGACGGCGCGTCTCGGATGCACGAGAGGCGCCGGGCTCGACAGCCCGGCGCCTCTCATCCGCGTGTCTTTCGCGACTAGGCGCGACCTCGCAGCACGGCCTGCTTGACCTCGGCGATCGCCTGGGTCACCTGGATGCCGCGGGGGCACGCCTCGGTGCAGTTGAAGGTCGTGCGGCACCGCCACACGCCCTCCTTGTCGTTGAGGATGTCGAGACGGACCTGAGCGCCCTCGTCGCGGGAGTCGAAGATGAACCGGTGCGCGTTCACGATCGCGGCCGGGCCGAAGTACTGCCCGTCCGTCCAGAAGACGGGGCAGCTCGACGTGCAGGCCGCGCAGAGGATGCACTTGGTGGTGTCGTCGAACCGCGCACGCTGGGTGGCGCTCTGGATGCGCTCCTTCTCGGGCTTCGATGAGGCCATCAGGAACGGCTGGATCTCGCGGTACGACTGGAAGAACGGCTCCATGTCGACGACGAGGTCCTTCTCGAGGGGCAGGCCCTTGATGGCCTCGACGTAGATCGGCTGCGTCACGTCGAGGTCTTTGATCAGGGTCTTGCAGGCGAGACGGTTGCGGCCGTTGATCCGCATGGCGTCCGAGCCGCAGATGCCGTGGGCGCACGAGCGGCGGAAGGTCAGCGAGCCGTCCTGCTCCCACTTGATCTGGTGCAGGGCGTCGAGCACCCGGTCGGTGGGCAGCACCTCGACGTCGAAGTCCTGCCAGCGCGGCTCGGAGTCGACCTCGGGGTCGAAGCGTCGGATGATGAGCGTGGCGGTGAACGTCGGGATCGCGTCGGCCCCTGCGGGGGAGTTCTCGAGGACTGCGGTGCTCATGTCAGTACTTCCGTTCCATCGGCTGGTAGTTCGTGATCACGACGGGCTTCGTGTCGAGGCGGATGTGGTCGCCGGCGAGCGACGAGTGGGGGTCGCCCGTCAGATAGGCCATGGTGTGCACGAGCCAGTTCTCGTCGTCGCGCGTCGGGTAGTCCTCTCGGAAGTGCCCGCCGCGGCTCTCCTGTCGCGACCGGGCCGAGTAGACGACGACCTCGGCGAGGTCGAGCAGGAACCCGAGCTCGATCGCCTCGAGCAGGTCGGTGTTGAACCGCTTGCCCTTGTCTTGCACGCTGATGTTCTTGAACCGCTCACGCAGATCGGCGATGACGTGGGTCACCTCGTCGAGGGTCTCTTCGGTGCGGAACACCTGGGCGTTGCGGTCCATGCTGTCCTGCAGCTCTTTCCGCAGCGTGGCGATGCGCTCGGTGCCGGTCGCGGCGCGGACGTCGGCGACGAGCCCGCGGACGAAGCCCGCCGGGTCGTCGGGGAGCGGCACGAACGGCGCGTCCTTCACGAACTCGACGGCGTTGTTCCCGGCGCGCTTGCCGAAGACGTTGATGTCGAGCAGGGAGTTGGTGCCGAGTCGGTTCGAGCCGTGGACGCTGACGCAGGCGCATTCGCCCGCGGCGTAGAGACCGGGCACGACGGTGGTGTTGTCGCGCAGCACCTCCGCCTTGACGTTGGTGGGGATGCCACCCATCGCGTAGTGCGCCGTGGGCAGCACGGGCACGGGCTCGGTGTACGGCTCGACACCGAGGTAGGTGCGGGCGAACTCGGTGATGTCGGGCAGCTTCGCATCGATCACCGCGGGGTCGAGGTGGGTGATGTCGAGGTAGACGTAGTCCTTGTGCGGGCCGCCGCCGCGTCCTTCGCGGATCTCGGTGGCCATGCACCGGGCGACGATGTCGCGCGGTGCGAGGTCTTTGATCGTCGGTGCGTAGCGCTCCATGAAGCGCTCGCCCTCGCTGTTGCGGAGGATGGCGCCCTCGCCTCGGGCCGCCTCGCTGAGCAGGATGCCGAGCCCGGCGAGACCGGTCGGGTGGAACTGGAAGAACTCCATGTCCTCCAGGGGGAGGCCCTTGCGCCAGATGATGCCGACGCCGTCGCCGGTGAGAGTGTGGGCGTTCGACGTCGTCTTGTAGATCTTGCCGAAGCCGCCGGTCGCGAAGATGACGGCCTTGCCCTGGAACACGTGCAGGTCACCCGTCGCCAGCTCGTAGGCGATGACGCCGGCGGGGCGCTCCTCGCCGTCGATCTCGCCCATGATCAGGTCGAGCACGTAGAACTCGTTGAAGAAGTTGATGCCGTGCTTGACGCAGTTCTGGTACAGCGTCTGGAGGATCATGTGACCCGTGCGGTCGGCGGCGTAGCAGGCCCGACGGACGGGATTCTTGCCGTGCTCGGCCGTGTGGCCGCCGAAACGACGCTGGTCGATCTTGCCCTCGGGGGTCCGGTTGAAGGGCAGACCCATGTTCTCGAGGTCGAGGACGGCGTCGATGGCCTCCTTCGCCAGGATCTCCGCGGCGTCCTGGTCGACGAGGTAGTCGCCGCCCTTGACGGTGTCGAAGGTGTGCCACTCCCAGTTGTCGTCCTCGACGTTGGCGAGGGCCGCGGCCATTCCGCCCTGAGCGGCGCCCGTGTGCGACCGCGTCGGGTAGAGCTTCGAGATGACGGCGGTGCTGGCGTTCGGACCGGCCTCGATGGCCGCTCGCATCCCCGCGCCTCCTGCTCCGACGATGACGATGTCGTGCTGGTGGTAGTGGATGCCGTCGACGACGGTGCTCTCAGGAGCGGGAGAAGGTGTGGTCACGGTGCTTTCCGTCGGTATGTGGTGCGGGCGTGGGGCTGAGGAGGCGCGGGTCGGGCCGGTCGCCTACGAGCAGATCGAGGGCAGCAGGTCGGCGGGGGCGCCGGCCGGGCACGGATCGAACGTGTAGATGACGAGGGTGCCGAGGGTCAGCAGCACCACGGCCGAGACGAGCAGGGCGCCCAGCAGCACCTTGCGGACGGCGGGTTTCGACACGTAGTCGTTGACGATCGTCCGCATGCCGTTCGAGCCGTGGATCAGGGCCAGCCAGAGCAGGAGGGTGTCGTAGACCTGCCAGAACGGCGACGCCCACTTGCCGGCGACGAAGGCGAAGTCGATGGCCTTGATGCCGCCCTCCGCCGCCAGCAGGTTGATGAAGAGGTGGCCGAAGATGAGGACGACGAGGACGACGCCGCTCGCCCGCATGTAGATCCAGCCCCACTTCTCGAGGTTGCTGCTGCGCGAGGCGGGTCGGGCCGAGCGGGGGGCCTCGATGGTTTCGGTGGTCATCGTGCTACTCCGAGAAGACGTTCATGAGGTGGCGGGGGGCGAAGCCCGCGAAGAGGACGACGGCCACGCCGATGACGATCCAGAAGAGGAGTCGCTGGTGCTTGGTGCCGGGTCCCCAGAAGTCGATGAGGATGATGCGGAGGCCGTTGAGCGCGTGGAACAGGATCGCCGCCACGAGCGCCGTCTCGCCGAGCCCCATGATCGGGTTCTTGTACGTGCCGATGACGGCGTTGTACGCCTCGGGGCTGATCCGCACGAGGGCCGTGTCGAGGATGTGCACCAGCAGGAAGAAGTAGATGCTGACACCGGTGATGCGGTGAAGGACCCACGACCACATGCCCTCGCGACCACGGTAGAGCGTGCCCGCCAGCCGGTTCTTGCCGCGTGGCGCGCCGATCTCGGGTGCTCCCCGTCGGCCTGCCGGTGGGGGCAGGGTCTCCGTCGACTGCTCGGCCATGAGCGGCCCTCCTCGCGGACTGGGGCGGGTCGGGCTGTCATCGGGAGAGGACAGCCGTGTCCGCCGTGTGTGTTCTCAGAACGCCCTCAGTCTATGTTCGAGGCCCGTCGCGGCGCCGCCAAGGCCCGCCTAACTAGTTCGATGTCGAGACACCGCGATCACGGTCGGGAGCGGCGCGTCGGAGGGCCGCGGGCAGGGGCGCGTGCACCGATCGGCGGGCGTCGGCGTAGTGGTCCAGCAGCTCGTCGCCGAGGCGCTCCCAGGTGCGGCCGACGACGGCGCGCCTCCCCGCCTCGCCGAATCGGGCGCGCAGCTCGGGCTCCTCGACGAGGCGGCGCACGGCTCGGCGGAGCGAGTGGTCGTGTCGGGGGTCGACGAGGTAGCCGTCCACACCGTGCCGCACCAGGTCGAGGGGCCCGCCCGCGGCCGGTGCGACGACCGGCAGTCCGCTGGCGTGCGCCTCCTGCACCGTCTGACCGAAGGTCTCGGTCGTGCCCGTGTGCACGAAGACGTCGAGCGCGGCGTAGGCCGTGGCGAGCTCGGAGCCGTGCAGCGGTCCCGTGAAGACCGGGTCGAGGTGGCGGAGGCGACGGCGCAGCCCGGGGAGGCTCGGGCCTCCGCCGATGACGGCCAGACGCATTCCGTCGAGGCCGCGCAGGGCGGCGAGCCGGTCGAGCTCCTTCTCGGCCGCGAGGCGCCCGACGTAGCCGACGACGACCTCGTCGGGGCGGGCCAGCCCGGCCCGGAACGCCGCGGCCTCGGGCGAGTGCCGGTTGTTGGGGTGGTACCGGACCGAGTCGACGCCTCGTCCCCAGGTCGCCAGGCGGCGGACGCCCACGGCCTCGAGGTCTCGCCGGGAGGCGGTCGACGGCACGAGGGTCAGCGTCGCCTGCTCGTGGATCCGTCGGACGAGACGCCAGGCCAAGGAGGCGGCGGTCGCCCCGAGCCCGGAGGTCGAGGCGTACCGCGCCACGTCGGTCTGGAAGACGGCGACGCTGGGGACGCCGAGACGCGCTGCCGCGGAGATGGCCTGGGCCCCGAGGAGGAACGGCGACGCAGCGTGCACCACGTCGGGTGCGAAGGCCGCGATGGCGCCGGCGACGAGGGGGTTGGGCAGCCCCACCGGGAACTGCCGGTAGGCCACCGACGGCACCCGGTGGACGGGGAACCCGGCGTACGAGTCGTGCCCGCGACCGGCGGGGGCGATGATCAGGGCCTCGTGACCCCGGGCGGTGAGATGGTCGAGCACGCGGAGCACGCTGGTCGTGACCCCGTTCACGGTCGGGAGGAAGCTCTCGGTCACGACGACGACTCTCAAACGGTGCTCCTCGGCTCGCGGTGAGCCCAGGCTGACGCCGCGACGTGTCGTCCTCGTCTCGACGCCGTGGCCGACGGATGGCGGCTGCGTGAACGCCCGGGTGAGCGGACGGGTGGCCGCGTCGTCCACCGGCGGCCGACGGCGCGGCCCGGCGCGGTGCCCTCAGTAGGGTGGGGGGATGACGACCCAGAGCAGCCTCGACCGGTTCTACAGCATCATTCCGGCCGGCGGGATCGGCTCACGGCTCTGGCCCCTGAGCCGCGCCGACGCCCCGAAGTTCCTGCACGACCTCACCGGCAGCGGCTCGACCCTGCTGCGCGGCACCTGGGACCGCCTCGCGCCGCTCAACGGCGAGCAGCGCATCATGGTCGTCACCGGCCGGGCGCACCGCGCCGCGGTCGAGCGCCAGCTGCCCGACCTCGAAGACCACAACGTCGTGCTCGAGAGCGAGCCGAAAGACAGCACGGCCGCCATCGGACTCGCGGCCGCCATCCTCCGACGCCGCGAGCCCGACGTGATCGTCGGCTCGTTCGCCGCCGATCACGTGATCGCCGACACCCGCGGCTTCGCGCGCGCCGTCCGCGAGGCCATCGTCGTCGCCGACGACGGGTACATCGCCACGATCGGCATCACGCCGACCGAGCCGGCCATCGGCTTCGGCTACATCCACGTCGGCGGGCCGCTCGCCGTCGAGGGCGCGCCGTCCGCGCGCATGGTCGAGTCGTTCGTCGAGAAGCCCGACCTCGAGACCGCCGAGGCGTACGTCGCCGGGGGCGACTACCTCTGGAACGGGGGCATGTTCATCGCACGCGCCGACCGCCTCCTCGAGCAGCTCGGTCAGACGGATCCCGCTCTGCTCGCCGGCATCGAGGAGCTCGCCGAGGCCTGGGACACCCCGCGGCGTGGCGCCGTCGTCGACGCCGTCTGGCCCGCCCTCGAGAAGATCGCGATCGACTACACGGTGGCCGAGCCCGCCGCGGCGGCCGGGCGGCTGGCGGTCGTGCCCGGCGACTTCGACTGGGACGACGTGGGCGACTTCGCCTCGATCGCCAAGCTGCACTCCGGCGGGCGCAAGAGCGACCTGGCGATCCTGGGCGAGAACGCCCGGGTGCTCGCCGACGCGTCGAGCGGCATCGTCGTCGCCGGCAGCGATCGGCTGATCTCGCTGATCGGCGTGAACGACATCATCGTCGTCGACACCCCCGACGCCCTGCTCGTCACGACGACGGCCAACGCCCAGCGGGTCAAGTCCGTCGTCGACGCCCTGAAGCTCAGCGGTCGCAGCGACGTCCTCTGACCCATCGCGGCGTCGCTTCGTTTCGTCTTCGTTTCGCGCCGGTCCCGCTTGTGTAACGGGACGGCATCACTCCATCGGGACGGCCGTGAGCGCTCGTCGCAATGAGTAACCTGACAGCCATACGTGCCCGGCTCAGCTGCCGGGCTGCATCTTGGAGGACAACTTGACTACAACTGCGCGCAAGGCCGTGCTCAGCGGTATCGCCCTGTTCGGCACCGCGGCGATCCTGGCCGGCTGTGCCTCGGCTCCCGAAGAGTCCGAGGGCGGCTCGTCGAACGGCGCCTCGAGCGACTTCGTCCCCTGCATGGTGTCCGACGCCGGCGGGTTCGACGACAAGTCGTTCAACCAGCTCGGCTTCGAAGGCCTGACCGAGGCCGCGGAGGAGATCGGTGCGACCCCGAAGACCGTCGAGTCCGCCGACGAGACCGTCTACGACGCCAACCTCACCAACCTCGCCTCGCAGGGCTGCAACCTGATCGTCACGGTCGGCTTCGCGCTCTCCGACGCGACCGGCACGGCGGCGGCGGCGAACCCCGACATCGACTACGCGACGATCGACGACGCGGCGAACGACGCCGAGAACGTCCGTCCCATCACCTTCAACACCTCGGAGGCGGCGTTCCTCGCGGGCTACGCGGCGGCCAGCTTCACGAAGACCGGCACCGTCGGCACCTTCGGCGGCATGCAGTTCCCGACCGTCACCATCTTCATGGACGGCTTCGCGGACGGCGTCGAGTACTACAACGAGCAGAAGGACGCCGACGTCAAGACGGTCGGCTGGGACGTCGCGAGCCAGACCGGCACCTTCACGGGCGGGTTCGAGGCCGGCACGGTCGCGAAGCAGAGCGCCCAGACGCTGATCGAGCAGGGCGCCGATGTGATCCTGCCCGTCGGCGGACCGATCTACCAGAGCGCCGCCGAGGCGATCCGCGATTCGGGCGACGAGATCGTGCTGATCGGCGCCGACAGCGACACCTACGAGACGGACAGCGCCAACAGCGACCTGTTCCTGACCTCCGTGCTCAAGGGCATCAAGCAGGCGACCGACGACGTCACCAGCCAGGCCGCCTCCGGCGACTTCACGAACGAGCCCTACGTCGGCACGCTCGAGAACGACGGCGTCGGCATCGCGCCGTTCCACGACTACGAGGACCAGGTCGACTCCGGCCTGCAGGACGAGCTGGACGACATCGAGGCCGGCATCATCGACGGTTCGATCGAGGTCGAGTCGCCTTCCGCCCTCACCGAGTAACGACGCACCACCCGTCATCGATTAGCATCGACTGACCCAGGGCCGGGAGCGACGGTCACCCCGTCGCTCCCGGCCCTCGCAACGCCTCCGGCCGCACGCCGACCCGACGTGCACCGGCGCCCTACCCATCACCCGACCCGAGGTAGACACCTGAGATGAAGCTCGAACTGCGGGGCATCACGAAGCGCTTCGGCGCACTCACCGCCAACGACCACATCAGCCTGACGGTCGAGCCGGGCGAGATCCACTGCCTGCTCGGCGAGAACGGTGCCGGCAAGTCGACTCTGATGAACGTCCTCTACGGCCTGTACCAGGCCGACGAGGGCGACATCCTCCTGGACGACGTCGTCCAGGACTTCGCAGGCCCCGGCGACGCGATGGCCGCGGGCATCGGCATGGTCCACCAGCACTTCATGCTCGTCCCCGTGTTCACCGTGGCCGAGAACGTCATGCTCGGCCACGAGCAGACGAAGGCCGGCGGTCTGCTCGACCTGGCAGCCGCCCGGGCGAAGGTCCGCGAGATCAGCAGCCGCTTCGGCTTCGACGTCGACCCCGACGCGCTCGTCGAGGAGCTCCCCGTCGGCGTGCAGCAGCGGGTCGAGATCATCAAGGCCCTGTCGCGCGACGCCAAGGTGCTCGTCTTCGACGAGCCGACCGCAGTGCTCACCCCGCAGGAGACCGACGAGCTCATGGTCATCATGCGTCAGCTGCGCGACGCGGGCACGGCCATCGTCTTCATCACCCACAAGCTGCGCGAGGTCCGCGAGGTCGCGACCCGCATCACGGTCATCCGTCTCGGCCAGGTCGTCGGCGAGGCCGAGCCGAGCGCCTCGAACGCCGAGCTGGCCTCGCTCATGGTCGGTCGCGCCGTCGAGCTGACCGTGCAGAAAACCCCGGCCGAGCCCGGCGACGCGGCTCTCGTGGTCGAGAACCTCCGTGTCGTCGACCCCATCGGGCAGGTCGTCGTCGACGACGTCTCGTTCGAGGTCCGCCGCGGCGAGATCCTCGCGATCGCCGGCGTGCAGGGCAACGGCCAGACCGAGCTGACCGAGGCCATCCTCGGTCTGCAGCCCCGGGTCGAGGGCCGCGTGTCGCTCGACGGCAACGACATCACGGGGCGCAGCGTCCGCCAGGTGCTCGACGCCGGTGTCGGCTTCGTCCCGGAGGATCGCAACCAGGACGGCCTCGTCGGCGAGTTCACCGTCGCCGAGAACCTCATGCTCGACCGCTCGCAGTCCGGTCCGTTCGTGAAGCGCGGCTCGCTGAAGCTCGCGCAGCTCGCCGCCTTCGCAGTCGAGAAGGTGCGCGAGTTCGACATCCGCACCCAGGGCATCGCGACTCCCGCGGGTCGCCTCTCGGGCGGCAACCAGCAGAAGGTCGTCCTGGCGCGCGAACTCAGCCGCGATCTGCGACTGTTCGTCGCCGCGCAGCCCACCCGGGGGATCGACGTCGGTTCGATCGAGTTCGTCCACAAGCGCATCGTCGAGACGCGCGATCGCGGCGTCCCCGTGATCGTCGTCTCGACCGAGCTCGACGAGGTCGCCGCACTGGCCGACCGCATCGCGGTGATGTACCGCGGAACGATCGTCGGCATCGTGCCGGCGAACACGCCCCGCGAGGTTCTGGGGCTCATGATGGCCGGCGAGATGCCGCACGGAACGGAGCAGGCAGCGTGAGCGACGCCACCACCACGACGTCGGGCACGACGCCCCCGAGCACGCCTGGCGCCACGCCCGGTGCCGGCGCCGAGGGCGGCGACTCGCGCGGGTCGCGCCTCCTGAGGGAGCTCACGACCGGCAACGCCGCGATCTCGGTGCTCGCCGTCGTGCTCGCCCTGATCGTCTCGGGTCTCCTGATCGGCTTCACCGATCAGGACGTCCAGAGCACGATGGGCTACTTCTTCTCGCGCCCGACGGACTTCCTCCAGGCCTTCGGGTCGGCGGTCGGCGGGTCGTACTCGTCGCTGTTCCAGGGTGCGGTGTACAACTTCCGGGTCGACGGCTTCGCCAACGGGATCCGGCCGCTGACCGAGACCCTGAACTACGCCGTGCCCCTGATCGCCGCCGGGCTCGGGGTCGCCGTCGCGTTCCGGGTCGGGCTGTTCAACATCGGCGCCCGCGGTCAGATGCTGATGGCGTCCGCCGCGGCCGGCTGGGTGGGCTTCTCGTTCCACCTCCCGCTCGCTCTGCACCTGCCCCTGGCCCTCGCTGCGGGCATCGCCGCCGGTGCCCTGTGGGGCGGCATCGTCGGTCTCCTCAAGGCCCGCACCGGCGCCCACGAGGTGATCCTGACGATCATGCTGAACTACATCGCCTTCTACCTGCTGGCGTTCATGCTCCGCACGCAGGGTCTGCTCCAGGCCCCCGGCAGCAACAACCCGAAGTCGCCCGCGACCCTCGAGACGGCGATCCTGCCCGATCTGTTCGGTCCGAGCTACGGGCTGAACTGGGGTTTCATCCTCGTGATCGCGATCACGGCCGCCGTCTGGTGGCTGATCAACCGGTCGACGCTCGGATTCCGGTTCCGGGCGGTGGGCGAGAACCCGCACGCGGCCCGCACCGCCGGCATGAACGTCAAGAACATCTACCTCTACGCGATGCTCATCTCGGGTGCGCTGGCCGGTGTCGCCGGGTCGACGCAGGTGCTCGGCACGCTCACCTCGGGCTTCACGTCGGGCATCGACGCCGGGATCGGCTTCGACGCCATCACCGTCGCGCTCCTCGGTCGTTCGCGCCCCTGGGGCGTCTTCGCGGCCGGCATCCTGTTCGGCGCCCTCAAAGCGGGCGGATACTCGATGCAGGCGGCCAACGGCGTGCCGATCGACATCGTGCTCGTCGTGCAGTCCCTCATCGTGCTGTTCGTGGCGGCCCCGCCGCTCGTCCGCAGCATCTTCCGTCTGCCGGCCCCGGGCGCCCGTCCCGTGCGCAAGGCCTCGACCAAGGAGGCGGTGGTCACCAAGTGAGCACCCTCAGTCCCGACACCGCGGCACCCGCCGCCGCGTCGCCCGATCTGGCCCGTGCGGTGAGCCGCAGCTACAAGGCCCCCATCGCGTTCGCCATCTTCACGGTGATCGCCTTCGTCCTCTTCGTCGGCTTCGGACGCGACGGTTCGAGCACGTTCCGACTCGCCACGGCGCGCGACTTCTTCGCCCTGCCCGACGCGGTTCTGCCCTCGGCCGCCACGGGTCTCGTGCTCTCGATCGTGCTCGCGCTCCTCACGGCGGCGTCGGTCGCCCTGGTCGTCCGGGCGCAGCGCGTGCCGATCTGGCTGGTCGCCGTCTTCGGCGTGCTCTTCCTGGTCGCCTTCCTCACCTGGACGAGCGCCGGCGCGACGATCCCCGTGCCCGGCCTGCTGCTCGGCGCACTGGCGCTCAGCACCCCGCTCATCTTCGGAGCCCTCGGCGGAGTCATCTCCGAGCGGGTGGGCGTCGTGAACGTCGCCATCGAGGGCCAGCTGCTGGCCGGCGCCTTCGTGTCGGCCCTCGTCGCCTCGGCGACCGGATCGGCGTACGTCGGTCTCGTCGGCGCCATGGTCGCCGGCGTGCTCGTCTCGATGGTGCTGGCCGTCTTCAGCATCCGCTACATCGTCGACCAGGTCATCGTCGGCGTCGTGCTCAACGTCCTGGTGACGGGTCTGACGAGCTTCCTGTACTCGCAGGTGCTGGCGCGCTCCGAGTCGCTGAGCCGCGGTGTGCGGTTCCCGCAGCTGGACATCCCGGTGCTCAGTCAGATCCCGATCGTCGGGCCGGTGTTCTTCCGCCAGACGATCATCGTGTACCTGATGTACATCGCCATCGCGCTGGTGTTCTACGGTCTGTTCCGCACCCGCTGGGGTCTGCGCCTCCGCTCGGTCGGCGAGCACCCGCAGGCCGCCGACACCGTCGGCATCAAGGTCAACGCGACGCGGTTCTGGAACGTCTCGCTGGCAGGGGCCATCGCGGGGCTCGGCGGCGCGTACTTCACGCTCGGCTCGCTGGGCAACTTCCAGAAGGAGATGACGGCGGGAGCCGGCTTCATCGCGCTGGCCGCGGTCATCTTCGGTCGCTGGGATCCGATCCGGGCCACTCTCGCCGCCCTCCTCTTCGGCTTCGCGAGCAATCTGCAGAACGTGCTCGGCGCCATCGGCTCGCCGGTCCCGAGCGAGTTCATGCTGATGCTGCCGTACATCGTGACCATCTTCGCCGTCGCCGGTCTCGTCGGGCAGTCCAGGGGTCCGGCGGCGTCCGGCAAGCCCTACATCAAGTCGTGAGCGTCGTCGAGAGCACCGACTGGGCCGCGCTCCGCGACGCCGCCCGTTCGGCGATGGCCAAGGCGTACGTCCCGTACTCGAAGTTCCCGGTGGGTGCGGCCGCGCTGACCACCGACGGGCGACTCGTGTCGGGGTGCAACGTCGAGAACGCCTCGTACGGCATCACGCTCTGCGCCGAGTGCTCGCTGGTCAGCGATCTGATCATGTCGGGCGGCGGGCGCCTCGTGGCCTTCGCCTGCGTCGACGGGAACGGCGACGTGCTCATGCCGTGCGGCAGATGCCGTCAGCTGCTCTACGAGCACTCCGACGCCTCGATGGTGCTCGACACCGTCTCGGGCTTCAAGACCATCGACGAGGTCATCCCCGACGCGTTCGGGCCCCGCCAGCTCGACGAGTTCAGGGACTCGCGACCGTAACCAGACCGCGCGGGGCGACCCGCGCCTCCTCGGTGCCCTGCTCCTCCCGTCGTTCTGACATCATTCCGGAGGCGCGCCACCGGATCCGGGGAGCCGCCAGCACCGAAGGAGAATCATGGCCAGCATCGTCGAACCGTTCGACACCGTCGACCTCATCCGCGTCAAGCGCGGGTCGGGCGAGCTCAGCACCGCCCAGATCGACTGGCTGATCGACGCGTACACCCGGGGCTACGTCGGCGACGAGCAGATGGCCGCGATGACGATGGCGATCTTCCTGAACGGGATGGAGCGCCGCGAGATCCGCGACATGACCCTCGCCATGATCCGCAGCGGCGAGACCATGGACTTCGCGGGTCTGGGCAAGACCACCGTCGACAAGCACTCGACCGGGGGAGTGGGCGACAAGATCACGCTGCCGCTCGCTCCGCTCGTGGCCTCGTTCGGCGTCGCCGTGCCGCAGCTCTCGGGTCGCGGCCTCGGTCACACGGGCGGCACCCTCGACAAGCTCGAGTCGATCCCCGGCTGGCAGGCGTCGATCTCGAACGACCGGATGCGCGAGATCATGGCCGACAGCGGCGCGGTCGTCTGCGCGGCCGGTTCGGGGCTCGCGCCCGCCGATGGCAAGCTCTACGCCCTGCGCGACATCACGGGCACGGTCGAGGCCATCCCGCTGATCGCGTCGTCGATCATGAGCAAGAAGATCGCCGAGGGCACCGCCGCGCTCGTGCTCGACGTGAAGTTCGGCTCGGGGGCGTTCATCCAGGACATCGACCAGTCGCGTCTGCTCGCCCGCACCATGGTCGACCTCGGAACGGACGCCGGCGTGGCCACGACCGCGCTGCTCACCGACATGAACGTCCCGCTCGGTCTCACCATCGGGAACGCGCTCGAGGTGCGCGAATCGGTCGAGACCCTCGCCGGCGGGGGACCCGCCGACATCCGCGAGCTGACGGTCGCCCTCGCGCACGAGATGCTCGCGTCGGCGGGTCTGCCCGACGCCGACGTCGAGGCCGCCCTCGACGACGGGCGCGCCATGGACGCCTGGAACCGCATGATCCGAGCACAGGGCGGGGACCCCGACGCCGAGCTGCCGACCGCCCGCGAGACCCAGGTCGTGACCGCCGAGCGCTCCGGGTTCCTCACCGAGCAGCACGCCCTGCCGTTCGGCATCGCGGCCTGGCGGCTCGGTGCGGGGCGGGCGCGCAAGCAGGACCCGGTGCAGGCCGCGGCCGGCATCGAGCTGCACGCCAAGCCCGGCGACGCCGTCGTGGCGGGGCAGCCGCTCTTCACCCTGCACACCGACGAGCCGGAGCGGTTCGACCGCGCCCTCGAGGCCGTCCAGGGCGGCTGGGCGATCGGCGACGAGGCGCCGGCTGCGCGCCGCATCGTCGCGGAGCGCATCGCGTAGCAGGCGGCGTCCAGATCCGCGGTCGCGGGCGCGAGTAGATTGAGCCGTATGAGCGCACCGGACAAGGACTACCGCATGCCCGACGGGGGGCCGAGGCTCGCCTCGTTGCCGAAGGTGTCGTTGCACGACCACCTCGACGGCGGCCTCCGCCCCGAGACCGTCGTCGAGCTGGCCGCCGAGGCGGGTCTCGATCTGCCGGTGCAGGGCGGGGCGCAGGCTCTCGGACGCTGGTTCGTCGAGTCGGCGTCGGCCGGCAACCTGCCCGACTACCTCGCCACGTTCGACGTGACCGTCGGGGTCATGCAGACCACCGCCGCGCTCGAGCGCGTGGCCCGCGAGTTCGTGCTCGACCTCGCAGCCGACGGCGTCGTCCACGCCGAGATCCGCTGGGCGCCCGAGCAGCACCTCCGCGGTGGTCTCTCCCTCGACGACGCCGTCGCCGCCGTCCAGTCGGGGATCGACGACGCGGTCGACGAACTCGCCGACGGCGGGCACGAGCTGTCGGTCGGTCAGATCCTGACCGCCCTGCGGCACGGCGACCGCTCGCTCGAGATCGCCACGCTGGCGGTCCGTCACCGCGAGACGGGGGTCGTCGGCTTCGACATCGCCGGGCCCGAAGAGGGGCACCCGGCCGGGGCGCATCGAGCCGCGTTCGACCTCCTGGCCCGCGAGTTCTTCCCCGTCACCGTGCACGCCGGCGAGGCCGACGGCCTCGACAGCATCCGCGGGGCCCTCCTCGACGGCCGGGCGCTGCGTCTCGGTCACGGGGTCCGCCTCGCAGAGGACATCCGGGTCGTCCGCAACCGCGGCGACCAGACGACCGTCGAACTGGGGCCGATCGCGGCGTGGGTCCGCGACCGCGAGATCGCACTCGAGCTGTCGCCGCAGTCGAACCTCCAGACCGGGGCGATCTCGGCCTGGGGCGCCGACCTCGACGACCACCCGTTCGATCTGCTCTACCAGCTCGGCTACCGGGTGACGGTCAACACCGACAACCGCCTCATGAGCGGCACGAGCCTCAGTCGCGAACTCGCCCTGCTGACGCAGGCGTTCGACTACTCGCTGTCCGACCTGCAGGCGTTCCAGCTGAACGCCGCGGCGGCGTCGTTCCTGCCGTTGGAGGACCGCGACGACCTCGCCGACCGCATCGTGCGCGGCTTCGAGGCGGTCTGACGTGGCGCTCCCACCGCTGCCCGACAGCGCCATCGTCATCGCGACCCGGGTCGACGACTGGCGCGAGGCCGTCCACGTCGCCGGTGCGGCGCTCGTCGCCTCGGGCGCGGCCCTCGAGGGTTACGGCGACGAGATGGAGCGGATGATCGACGAGCACGGCCCGTACGTCGTCATCGCCCCAGGGCTCGCCCTGGCCCACGCGCGACCGGGTGACAGCGTCGTCCGCGACGGCCTCGCCGTCGTCACCCTCGCCGAGCCGGTGCCCTTCGGGCATCCGCACAACGACCCCGTCTCGGTCGTGCTGGGTCTCGCTCTGCCGACCGTCGGCGCTCACCTCGAGTCCGTCGCCGATCTCGCGAACGTCTTCAACGACGAGACGGTGATCCCGGCTCTGGCCGCGGCCACGACCTCGGACGAGATCAGACGCCTGATGGGCGTCCCGGCCTGAGCGCCGGCCCCGACCCCTGCTGCACCGAGACGGAAGCCATGTCATGAAGATCGTCACCATCTGCGGGGCCGGCATCGGCAGCAGCGGAATCCTCAAGGTCAACGCCGAGCGGGTGCTCGCCCGTCTCGACATCGAGGCCGACGTGGTGGCCGCCGACATCGGCTCCATCTCGACGGTCGCCGACGACGCGCAGGTCATCCTGACCTCGGCCGAGTTCGTGGAGGCGATCGGCAGCACATTCGCCGACGTGATCGTCATCCAGAACCACTTCGACCAGCAGGAGCTCACCGAGAAGCTGCAGAAGTCGCTCGGCTGAGCGACGCCCGGGCTGCGCGCCCCCGACCCTCAGGCCAGGAGCGCGCGCATCCCCGCCTCCAGGTCGGCGACCGCGGCCTCGGCGGCTGCGCGTCGGGTGATCGCATCGCCCTCGGTGCTCGAGGCGTCGATGTAGACCTTGAGCTTCGGCTCGGTGCCGCTCGGGCGCACGATGACCCTCGAGCCGTCGGTGAGCCAGTACCGCAGGATGTCGCCGGCGGGGAACGCGCCGAACCCGTCGCGGAAGTCGTCGACGCGGTCGACGCGTCGTGAGCCGATCGTCGAGGGCGGCGACTGCCGGAGGCGCGACGTGAGGGCGCCGATCGTCGCGAGGTCGTCGACGCGGAGGGAGACCTGCGCCGAGGCGTAGGCCCCGAACCGCTCGTCGAACGCGACGAGGTGCTCGCCCAGGCTGGAGCCCGCCGTGTGCAGCTCGGTGGCGAGGGCGAGCAGGTCGACGGCTGCCGAGATGCCGTCCTTGTCGCGGACGACCTCGGGGTCGACGAGGTAGCCGAGCGCCTCCTCGTAGCCGTAGAGGAGGCCGCCGACCCGCGACACCCACTTGAAGCCGGTGAGCGTGTCGACGTAGTCGAGGTCGTAGACCCGGGCGATCTCGCGGAGCGCCGGGGACGAGACGATGCTCGCCGCGAGCGTGCCGTCGGCGTCGGCGCGCCGCGCGCGTTCCGCAGCGCGCCAGCCGAGGATCGCTCCGACCTCGTTGCCGCTCAGTCGACGCCAGCCGCCCTCTGACGGGACGGCGACGGCAAGACGGTCGGCGTCGGGGTCGTTCGCGATGATCAGGTCGGCGCCGACCCGGTCGGCCGTGGCGTAGGAGAGGTCCATCGCGCCGGGCTCCTCCGGGTTGGGGAACGCGACCGTGGGGAACGCAGCGTCGGGGGCGCTCTGCTCGCTGACGGGGATCGGCTCGGCGAACCCGGCGGTCGCGAACACCCGGCGCGCGACCTCCCATCCGACGCCGTGCAGGGCCGTGTAGACCACCCTCGGCTGGCGGCCCGTCGACGAGGTGCCGGCGACGGCGGCCGTCCGTCGGACGTACTCCATGACGAGGTCGTCACCCGCCACGCTGTAGTCGTCGGATCGGGCGATGTCGGCGACCGACGATCGCGCGGCCTCGTCGATGCGGGCGGCGATCTCGCCGTCGACGGGCGACACGATCTGCGATCCGTCGTCGACGCCGCCGAGGTAGACCTTGTAGCCGTTGTCCTGCGGCGGGTTGTGACTCGCCGTGACCATCACGCCGGCGCTGACGTCGAGCTGACGGACGGCGAAGGCGAGCACGGGGGTGGGGAGCGCCCGCGGGAGGATCGTGGCGCGCACGCCCGCCGCGGCCATGATCTCGGCGGTGTCGCGGGCGAACACGTCGGAGTTCCTGCGCCCGTCGTAGCCGATGACGATCGACGGCTCGCTCTCGCGCCCGGTCAGGAACGCCGCGAAACCGGCGGCGGCCTGGGCGACGAGCACGCGGTTCATGCGCTGCGGACCGGCGCCGAGGGCCCCGCGCAGCCCGGCCGTGCCGAACTGGAGGCGCCCGGTGAAGCGGTCGCCGAGGTCGTCGGCCGCGTCGGCGTCTCCGTCGCGGGCCCGCGTGATCAGGGCGTCGAGCTCGTCGCGGGTCTCGACGTCGGGGTCCTGGTCGCGCCAGGCGACGGCGAGGGCGAGCAGTGCGTCGCCGCCGGTCTGCGCGGTACGGCTCACAGCGCGGCCACGATGCGGGCGAGGAGGTCGCTGATCACGGGCTCGGCCTCGCGGCCGGCCTCGAGCACCTCCTGATGGCTGAGCGGCGTGGTCTGGATGCCCGCCGCGAGGTTGGTGATGAGCGACATGCCGAGGATCTCCATGCCGGCCTGACGGGCCGCGATCGCCTCGAGCGCCGTCGACATGCCGACGATGTGACCGCCGATGGCCTTGGCCATCTGCACCTCTGCGGGGGTCTCGTAGTGCGGCCCGCGGAACTGCGTGTACACGCCCTCGTCGAGCATGGGGTCGATCGACCGGGCGACGTCGCGCAGCCGCTTCGAGTACAGATCGGTCAGATCGATGAAGGTCGCGCCCTCGAGGGGCGAGTCGGCCGTGAGGTTGATGTGATCGCTGATCAGGACGGGAGTGCCGGGCTTCCAGGTCTCGCGGATGCCGCCGGCGCCGTTCGTGAGGATCATCGTCGTAGCCCCCGTCGCTGCGGCGGTGCGGACGCTGTGCACCACCCGGCGTACGCCGTGGTTCTCGTAGTAGTGCGTGCGGGCGCCGATCACGAGCGCGTGCTTGCCCGACGGCAGCAGGATGCTGCGGATCGAACCCGTGTGACCCACGACCGCGGACGCGCTGAAGCCGGTGATCTCGGTGGCGGGGACCTCGGCGACGGTCTCGCCGATCAGGTCGGCGGCCTTGGCCCAGCCGCTGCCCAGGGTCAGGGCGATGTCGTGGTGGGCGACGCCGGTCTTGTCGGCGATCTCGGCGGCGGCGGTGCGGGCGACCTCGAACGGGTCTGCGGCGCGGTCGTCGAGCGGGTGCATGGTGGTCTCGGACATGCCCACCACTCTAGAGTCTGCGGCCGTCCCGACCTGCTCGACCCGCGCCTCCTCGGCGCTCCTCCCCGAGTCGGGATGCGCTGCACCGGATCGGGGGGAGGAGGGCGCCGGGGGCGATCAGTCGATGCTGAGCAGCACGTGACCTGACGAGACGGTCTGGCCGACCGTGGCGTCGATGCCCGAGACGACGCCGTCGCGGTGGGCGGCGACGGGCTGCTCCATCTTCATGGCCTCGAGCACGAGCACGAGGTCGCCCTTGACGACCTGCTGACCCTCGGTCACGGCGAGCTTCACGACGGTGGCCTGCATCGGCGACGTGACGGACGAGCCGGTCGCCGTCACGACACCCGAGCGGGAGGCCCCGCGGCGCTTCGGGGCGACCGAAGGAGGCGCGGTGCGGGCACCGAGACCGGCCGGCAGCGAGACCTCGACCCGCTTGCCACCCACCTCGACGACGACGGTCGTGCGCTCGTCGTCGGGTCGGGGAGCCTCGGCCTCGCCGCTCCAGGCGGGGATGGTGTTGTCGAACTCGGTCTCGATCCAGCGGGTGTAGATCGAGAACGGGGCGCCGTCGGCCGGCGCGAAGGCCGGGTCGTCGACGATGGCACGGTGGAACGGGAGGACGGTGGGGAGCCCGGCGACCTCGAACTCGGCCAGGGCCCGGCGCGAACGCTCGAGCGCGACCTCACGCGTGGGGCCGGTGACGATCAGCTTGGCGAGCAGCGAGTCGAACGAGCCGCTGATCTCGTCGCCGGCCTGAACGCCGCTGTCGACGCGCACGCCCGGCCCGCCCGGGGCCTTGAAGACGTGGACCGGGCCGGGGGCGGGCATGAAGCCGCGACCGGCGTCCTCGCCGTTCACCCGGAACTCGAACGAGTGCCCGCGGGCGATGGGGTCGTCGTAGTCGAGCACGCCGCCCTCGGCCAGACGGAACTGCTCGCGGACGAGGTCGATGCCGGTGACCTCCTCGGAGACGGGGTGCTCGACCTGCAGGCGCGTGTTCACCTCGAGGAACGACACCGTGCCGTCCTTGCCGATGAGGAACTCGCAGGTGCCGGCGCCGACGTAGCCCACCTCGCGGAGGATGGCCTTCGACGACTCGTACAGCGCGGCGGTCTGCTCGTCCGTCAGGAACGGCGCGGGGGCCTCCTCGACGAGCTTCTGGTGCCGACGCTGCAGCGAGCAGTCGCGCGTCGAGACGACGACGACGTTGCCGTGCTCGTCGGCGAGGCACTGGGTCTCGACGTGTCGCGGCTGGTCGAGGTACTTCTCGACGAAGCACTCGCCCCGGCCGAACGCCGCGACGGCCTCGCGGGTCGCCGAGTCGAACATCTCGGGGACCTCGTCGCGGGTCCGGGCGACCTTGAGGCCGCGACCGCCGCCGCCGAAGGCCGCCTTGATGGCGACGGGGAGTCCGTGCTGGTCGACGAACGCGAGCACCTCGTCGGCACCCGAGACGGGGTTGAGCGTGCCGGGGGCGAGGGGTGCGCCCACGCGCTCGGCGATGTGCCTCGCGGAGACCTTGTCGCCGAGCTGCTCGATGGCCTCGGGCGACGGCCCGATCCAGACGAGGCCGGCCGCCTGGACGGCGCGGGCGAAGTCGGCGTTCTCGGCCAGGAAGCCGTAGCCGGGGTGCACGGCGTCGGCGCCCGAACGACGGGCCACCGAGAGGATCTTCTCGATGACGAGGTAGGTCTCGGCGCTCGTCGAGCCGTCGAGCGCGTAGGCCTCGTCGGCGAGGCGGGCGTGCTGGGCGTCGCGATCCTGGTCGGCGTAGACGGCGACGGAGCCGATGCCGCTGTCACGCGCGGCCCGGATCACCCGGACGGCGATCTCTCCACGGTTGGCGATGAGGACCTTGCTGATACGCGGCATAGTCCCTCAGCCTATTGGGCACCTCTCATCGGTCTTTGGCTGACGTGCACAAAAAGGCGCCGGAGGCGCGTGACGAGTTCTACAAGAGACCCGCGGTCGACGAGTTCCAGAGCTCGTGCCACGGCACGCCGAACGCGCGCACCATGGCTCGGAGCTCCGGCAGCGACAGGCCGACGACGGCACTCGGCGTCCCGTCGATGCGGGTGATGAAGGCGGCCGCTCGCCCGTCGATGGTGAAGGCCCCGGCCACCTCGAGGGGCTCGCCCGTGGCGACGTAGGCGGCGAGCTCGTCGGGGTCGAGATCGTCGGCGAAGGTGAGCGTCGCGCTCGCGACCCGACCCGCGCCTCCTTCGGGGTGCTCGCGGCTTCGACGGGGCGCCCCGCCCCGATGGTCGATCAGCCAGTGACCCGACCAGAGGGTGCCGTGGCCGATCTCGGCCATCCGCCGCCAGCGCTCGAGGGCGATCGCGGGCTCGTGGGGCTTGCCGTGCACCTCGCCGTCGAACTCGAAGGCGGAGTCGCCGCCGAGGACGAGCCCGTCGAGGGGGAGGCCGTCGCGCCGGGTGTCGAGCACCGCCTCGGCCTTCGCCCTCGCCAGCAGCGCCACCGTCTCGGCCGCGGTCAGCGCCCGACCCGCGGCCGCTTCGGCGACGGCGACCGCCGCCTCCTCGTCGACCCCGGGGCTGATCAGGACGGGTTCGACGCCAGCCGACCGGAGCAGCGACAGACGGGCCGGGGAGGTGCTCGCCAGGAAGAGGGGAACGGTCATGTCGACCAGCCTGTCAGACTCGTCGTATGGGAGACATGCAGGGCCGAGAGGTCGAACTGGACGTGACGGGCATCGCACACGGGGGGATCTCGGTGGCGCGACTGGACGGCCGCGTCGTCTTCGTCTCGGACACGCTGCCGGGCGAGCGGGTCGTGGCGCGCATCACGGAAGACCGCAAGAAGTCGTTCTGGCGTGCCGAGACCGTGTCGGTCGTCGAGGCGAGCGAGCACCGCAGGCCTCACGTCTGGTCGGCCGCCGCGGTCGAGGTCGACCCCTCGGCGCGGGCCGGCGGCGCCGAGTTCGGACACATCGACCTGGCCCATCAGCGCGAGCTCAAGAGGCAGGTTCTCCGCGATGCGCTGACCCGCACCGGCGGTCTCGACGCCGAGCGGTCCGACGTCGAGGTCGCGGCCCTGCCGGGTGACGACGAGCGCGGCGGCACCGGCTGGCGCACGCGCGTGCGACTGCACGTCGACGCCGACGGACGCACGGGGCCGTACGCGGCACGGTCGCACACGGTCGTGCAGGTCGACGACCTCCCGCTCGCGACTCCCGAGCTCGTCGAGGCGGCGCCGCTCGGCGACGTCTTCCCGGGTGAGGCCCACATCGACGTGCTGGCCCCGAGCGTCGGCGGCGCCCGTCTCGTCATCGGCGACCAGTCGCGCACCACGATCTACGAGACGGTCGGCGACCGCGAGTTCCGACTCGACGACCGGGGCTTCTGGCAGGTGCACCGCGAGGCCGCCACGACGCTGACGGAGGCCGTCCAGCAGTCGATCCGACCCGACCTGTTCGACCCGAAGGCCGCGAACCTCGACCTCTACGGCGGCGTCGGCCTGCTCGCCGCGGCCGTCGGCGACGCCTTCGGCGCGGGGACCCGCATCACCAGCGTGGAGAGCGACGAACGCGCCACCGAGCACGCGTCCGAGAACCTCGCCGACTGGCTCGGCGCCTCGGCGGTGACCGGGCGGGTCGAGCGCTGGATCCGCCAGACCGCCGCCCAGGCGGGATCCCTCGACCGTGGTCGCTACGCCGCCTCGACCGTGGTGCTCGACCCGCCGCGGTCGGGCGCCGGTCGAGACGTCGTCACGGAGATCGCCGGGCTCGCACCGGCCCAGATCGTGTACGTCGCGTGCGACCCGGTCGCCCTGGCCCGCGACATCGCCCTGTTCCGCGACCTCGGGTACGACGTCGACGCGCTCGCCGCGTACGACCTCTTCCCCAACACCCACCACGTCGAGACGGTCGCGCGGCTCGTCCGGGCCTGACCCGTCGACGCGGACCCCGAGCCCCGGACCCCGAGCCCCGACCGATATGCCGATACGATGGGGCCCGTGCACGCCCGGGGTTTCCAGGGGCCCGGACGCACGCCGAGCGAAGGAACACCGTGTCTGAGACATCGACTGATCCGAACAAGCCCGCCCCGACGACCGCGCCCGTGCGCGTCGCGATCGTCGACGATCACGAGTCGGTGCGGTTGGGCATCCAGGCGGCGTGCCAGAACGAGGGCTTCGAGGTCGTGCTGACGGCCGCCGGCGTGCAGGAGCTCGTCGAGAACCTCTCGGGCCGTGAGGTCGACGTCGTCGTGCTCGATCTGTCGCTCGGCGACGGCTCGACCGTGACGGAGAACGTCAAGCGCGTCCAGGCGACCGGCTCGGCCGTCCTGGTGCACAGCATCGCCGACCGCGTCGCGTCCGTCCGCGAGGCGCTCGCCGCCGGCGCGGCCGGCGTGATCCCGAAGTCGTCCGCCACGAAGACGGTCATGGCCGCGGTCGCGACGGTGGCCCGCGGCGACGTGCTGAACAACCTCGAGTGGGCGAGCGCGATCGACGCCGACCGCGACTTCGCCAAGGCGCAGCTCGGACGGCGCGAGCGCGAGATCCTGCACCTCTACGCCTCGGGGCTGCCGCTCAAGCTCGCCGCGCAGCAGCTCGGCATCGGGTACTCGACCGCGCGCGAGTACCTCGACCGCATCCGCGTCAAGTACGTCGAGGTGGGTCGTCCCGCTCCGACCAAGGTCGACCTCCTGCGCCGTGCCGTCGAGGACGGAATCCTCCCCGGGCTCGACGCGGACGGCGGGGATGGTCGCTGACCAGGCCTCCGTGGGGCCGACGGCGCCACCGCGTCCGTCACGGAACCCGATCAGTCGGGCGCTCCTCGAGAAGGTCGTGGGCAGGGTCGTCGGGGCCGGCGGCATCGTCTTCGGCGTGCAGACCATCCCGTCGATGGTCGACCAGATCGGTTCCATGCAAGAGGCGTGGGCGTGGTTCATCGGCATCTCGATCTTCGGCGGGTTCGTCGCCGTCGCCGTCGCGAGCATCGTCGTCCGCGGTGCCGAGACCGCTGCGGCCTTCGTCGCCATCTCCTATCTGATCGCGCTGATCACCTGGCCGCTGGCGGTGAACGACCCCAGCGCGGTGCAGACGTCGGTGCCGTGGCTCTGGTACCTCTGCACCGTCGCGACGGCTGCGGCCGCGTACGCGTTCACGGCGTGGATCGCGGTCGGGTACCTGTTCGTCGCCCCGCTGGTCTACGGGCTCATCCGTCTGACCCCCTCAGGAGGCGCGGTGTCGCTGGCGCACGCCGCCCTCGACTCGATCTACGCCGTGCTGCTCGGTGGCGCCGTGCTCATCCTGGTCGTGATCCTGCGGCAGGCGGCCGCCAACGTCGATGCGGCGCAGGCTCTCGCCGTCGCGCGCTACTCGAACGCCATCCGCGAGCACGCCACGGAGCTCGAGCGGGTGCAGGTGGACGCGATCGTGCACGACAGCGTCCTCACGACGTTCATCCAGGCCGCGCGGGCCTACTCGCCCGACGAGCGCGTCCTGGCGACCAACATGGCCCGGAACGCCGTGGCGCACCTCGCCTCCGCTGCGGCCGCGACGCCGTTCGACGAATCGACGACGACCCTCGAGTCCCTGCGTGAGCGGCTCGCCGTCGTGAGCTCCGAGATGGGGGTGTCGGTCGATCTCAAGGCCGGCGACCTCGAGGAGTGCAGCATCCCGTCCGCGGCGGCCGAGGCCCTGTACAGCGCCGCCGTGCAGGCCCTCGTCAACAGCTCGCAGCACGCCGGCCACGGGGTCGAGGTCCGACGATGGGTCGGCATCGACGCGGGTCCGGACGGCGGGGCGCTCATCGAGGTCGGCGACACCGGGCACGGCTTCGATCCCGCCGTCGTCCCCGGGGAGCGCCTCGGCGTCCGGGTCTCCATCGTCGAGCGCCTGCGGAACGCCGGCGGACGTGCCTGCATCGACTCGCGGCCGGGCGACGGCACGGTCGTCCGTCTGCTGTGGCCGAGCGGCGACATCACCCCGCCGATGCCGGGGCGGCTCTCGTGAGGGTCTCCGTGCCGCGGTGGCTCATCGTGCTGCTCGCCGCCGTCTTCTCCTGCTACCACCTCGTGCTGGCCTCGGTCTCGCTCGACCGCTTCGACGATCCCTGGCCCGTCGTGGCCTGCATGGTCGCGTACGCGGCGGCGACCGTCGCGGCGCTCTGGCCGGGCAGGGGGCCGGCGATGCCCGTCTGGATCGCGGCCTTCGCGCTGGCGGTCAGCATCGTCATCCCGTTGCAGATCACGTCGCAGCTCGACTCGGCGGGGAGGAACGGCTACGCCACCTGGTACGTGGCCGCGATCGGCACCTTGATGGTCATCGTCGCCACGCGGCGCCGGCAGGCGTTCGCCTGGCTCGGGGTGGGCTTCATGGCGCTGCACGGTGCTGCCTGGAGCGGAGCCGACACCCTCGCCGATCTCGGCGTGATCGGCAGCGTGACCTGGGTCGCGTTCGCCACCGCCATGTCGTCGTCGTTGACGAGGGCGAGTCGCGAGACGCGCGAGTTCATCCTCGCCGAGCACGAGGCGGCCGACTGGCAGGCGGCGCAAGAGGCCCATGTCAACGAGCGTCAGTACCGTCTGCTGCAGACCGGACGGACGGCCCGTCCGATGCTGCTCGCCATCGTGTCTCAGGACGGCGATCTGAGCGCCGAGCAGCGGCGCGAGTGCTTGAACCTCGAGGGCGCCATCCGAGACGAGATCCGCGGTCGACGTCTGCTCGACGACGACGTGCGGCGCGAGGTGATGGCGGCTCGTCGGCGCGGCGCGGTCGTGAGCCTGCTCGACGAGGGCGGCCTCGATGACGTCGACGGTGCGGATCTGGCGCGCATCCATCGGACTCTGGCCGATGCGCTGCACGGTTCGGTCGCCGATCGCATCGTCATCAGGACGGTGCCGGGCGGGGGCGACCACGCCGTGACCGTGGTCGGGCTCGGATCGCCGGATCCGAGTTCGAGCGCCCTGGGGCGCGGCTTCTCGAGCACGTCGGACGACGACGAGGGCGACGACGACGAGGTCCAGCTCTGGCTGCAGATCCCGAGGACCCTCTCGGCCTGAACGCCCGAAAAGAAGAAGGGCCGGACGATGTCCGGCCCTTCTGGAAGATTTCGGATCAGGGCGGCAACCCGAATGCCGCCCTGACCCGCCCCCGATTGAGAACCCGCTTACCCTAGTTGATTCTCAAACGGTGGTGCGACTCGAAGAGTTACACCTAGCAAGAACAATGATGCCCATCGTCGCACCGAGTGCAAAGTCGACATTTAGGGGGACAACCAGGGGACGATAACCTCGTCTACCCCTGTTCGGGTGGCCGGAACGGTGCCGATTCGCCGGGTTGTCGATCCGGAGCCGCATGACGCGCGGGGGACAACGGCGCCGAGGAGGCGCGGGTCGGGTCGATCAGCCCGAGAACGAGCGCCAGTGGCCCGGTCCGACGGTCAACGGCCCTCGGGGGCGACGTCTCGAGCGCGTCCACGCCGATTCGGGCTGCGGCACGAGGAGGGTGGTCTGCTCCGCGGCCGCCGCGGCCTCGCCGGCCGCCAGGACGGCCGTGATGGCCGCGAGCTCGTCGTCGGTGGGACGCCCCGAGACGATGGTCAGCATGACGGGCAGGGCGGGCGCGGGATCGGCGAGGACCTCGCGCGGGTCTCCGTCGACCGGGAGCGCGGCGTGCCGTCCGCTCACAGGGGGATGTTCCCGTGCTTCTTCGCGGGCTGTGCGGCCCGCTTCGTGCGGAGGGCCCGCAGGGCCTTGATGACGGCGACGCGGGTGGCGGACGGCTCGATGACCCCGTCGAGCTCGCCGCGCTCGGCTGCGAGGAACGGACTCGCGACGTTGTAGGTGTACTCCTTCGCCAGGCGGCTGCGCACGGCCGCGACGTCCTCGCCCGCGGCCTCCGCGGCCTTGATCTCGTTGCGGTAGAGGATGTTCACGGCGCCCTGGCCGCCCATCACGGCGATCTCGGCCGTCGGCCAGGCGAGGTTGATGTCGGCGCCCAGCTGCTTCGAACCCATCACGATGTAGGCCCCGCCGTACGCCTTGCGGGTGATCACGGTCACCAGGGGCACCGTCGCCTCGGCGTAGGCGTAGAGCAGCTTCGCCCCGCGGCGGATCACGCCGGTCCACTCCTGATCGGTGCCCGGCAGGTAGCCGGGGACGTCGACCAGCGTGAGGATGGGGATGCCGAAGGCGTCGCAGAACCGCACGAAGCGGCTGGCCTTCTCGCCGGCCTCGATGTTGAGGGTGCCGGCCATCGCCGAGGGCTGGTTCGCGATGATGCCGACCGAGCGACCCTCGACGCGGCCGAAGCCGATCACGATGTTCGGCGCGAACAGCGGCTGGACCTCGAGGAACTCGCCGTCGTCGACGACGTGCTCGATGACGGTCATCACGTCGTAGGGCTGGTTCGGGCTGTCGGGGATGATCGTGTCGAGCGCACGGTCGTGGTCGGTGGTCTCGAGTTCGACGGCCCGGTCGAAGACCTGCGGTTCGGACAGGTTGTTGTCGGGCAGGTACGACAGCAGCGAGCGCGCGTAGTCGAGCGCGTCGTCCTCGTCGCTGGCGAGGTAGTGCGACACCCCGCTGATCTTGTTGTGCGTCAGCGCGCCGCCGAGCTCCTCGAAGCCGACGTCCTCTCCGGTGACCGTCTTGATGACGTCGGGGCCGGTGACGAACATGTGGCTCGTCTTGTCGACCATGATGACGAAGTCGGTCAACGCGGGGGAGTACACCGCGCCTCCGGCGGCCGGGCCCATGATCAGCGAGATCTGCGGGATGACACCCGACGCGGCCGTGTTCAGACGGAAGATCTCGCCGTACTTGCCGAGGGCGACGACCCCCTCCTGGATGCGGGCGCCGCCCGAGTCGAGGATGCCGAGGATCGGGACGCCGGTCTTCAGAGCGAGCTCCATCACCTTGATGATCTTCTCGCCGGCGACCTCGCCGAGGGACCCGCCGAAGATGGTGAAGTCCTGGCTGTAGACGGCCACCTGACGACCGTGGATCGTGCCGGTGCCGGTCACCACGGCGTCACCGTAGGGGCGCTTCGCCTCCATGCCGAAGGCGTGCGTGCGGTGGCGGACGAACTCGTCGAGCTCGACGAAGGAGCCGGGGTCGAGCAGCTGGTCGATGCGCTCGCGAGCGGTCTTCTTGCCCTTGGCGTGCTGCTTGGCGACGGCCGCCTCGCCGCTGGCCGTCACGGCCTCGTGGTACCTCGCCCGGAGGTCGGCCAGCTTGCCCGCGGTGGTGTGCAGGTCGGGCTCGGTGCCGGCGGTGGTCTCGGGGGAGGGCGTCGTGTCGGAGGTCACCCGCCTCATTCTACTGACCACGTCGTCCGACACCGTTGGAGGTTTCCACGCGTGGGGAGCATCGTCCGTGGTGGGTTCCGTGAACACCCGGGGCCGTCCGGCCTAGGCTGACGCGATGACCTTCCCACTCAGCTCGGCACGGAGCCCGTTCTTCGAGCACGTCGGGACGACGGGTTCCACCAACGCCGACCTGGTCGCCCGAACGGACTCCCGTCACGGCGGCGTGGTGGCCACCCTGCGTCAGACCGCGGGCCGTGGGCGACTCGACCGCTCGTGGTCGGCACCGCCCGACGAGACCCTCGCGGCGAGCGTGCTGCTCGACGCGAAGGGGCTCGACGGGTCGTCCCTCGGCTGGCTGCCGTTGCTGGCCGGGGTGGCGATGCGCGCCTCCCTCGCCTCCCTGGTGGCGCCCGGTCGGGGCGAGGTCGGTCTCAAGTGGCCGAACGACGTGCAGGTGGACGGCCGGAAGATCTGCGGTGTGCTGGCCGAGGCCCGACCGGACGGCGCAGTCGTGATCGGCGTGGGCGTCAACCTCACCGTGCCGGCGGAACGCCTGCCGACCCCGACCTCCACCTCTCTGTCGCTGCACGGGGTCGACGGCGCCGCCTCCGACCTCGCCGATCGGGTGCTGGCCGCGTTCCTCGACGAGACCCTCGGTCTCTTCGGCACCCTCGTCGAGCACGGGGGCGACGCGATGGCGTCCGGACTCCACGCCCGCGTCTCGACGGACTGCTCGACCCTGCGGCGCGACGTCCGCGTCGAGCTGCCCGACGGGACGGATCTGCACGGCGTCGCCGTCGCGATCGACCCGACCGGACGCCTGGTCGTCCGACCCCGCACAGGGGCCGATGCGGCGGTGTCCAGCGGCGACGTCACCCACCTGCGCTATGAATGACCCCATGAGCACCGCCGACCAGCAGGCCCCCGAGGCCGTCGTCGCGCGCCTCCGGCCGCACTCCCGCGTCATGTTCTGGCCGTCGGTCGCGCTCGTCGCGGTCTGCGCCGCGACGGGGTACCTCGGCGGGCGCTTCGACGCCGACTGGCAGAACACGCTGGTCTTCGCCGCCGCCGGGGTGCTCATCGTGCTGGTCTGGCTCGTCCCCCTGCTGGTGTGGCTCGGTCGGCACTACGTCATCACGACGCGTCGCATCATCCTGCGGCGGGGGCTGCTCGTCCGGACCCGTCAGGAGCTCCTCCACAGCCGCGGCTACGATTTGACGGTCAGGAAGAACGGCGTGCAGAGTCTGTTCCGCAGCGGCGATGTCCTGATCAACAGCGGTCTCGATCGGCCCGTCGTGCTGTGGGACGTGCCGGGGGCCGACCTCGTGCAGTCCACTCTTCACGACATGATGGAATCGAACACGAACTTCGTCGCACAGCGGCGGCAGCACGACCAATCGGCCCCGGTGGACGGGGCGCCCCTCTGGAACGGCGACTAGACCCGTTCCGACCCTCGAACGACAAAAGGTGTCTCCATGCGTATTTCTGTGATCGGTTGCGGCTACCTCGGCGCCGTGCACGCGGCCTGCATGGCCGAGCTCGGGCACGAGGTCGTCGGCATCGACGTCGACGAGCGCAAGGTCGCCGAGCTGTCGGCGGGGCGCGCCCCCTTCTTCGAGCCGGGCCTCCCCGCGGTCCTCGGCCGGGCGCTCGACTCGGGTCGGCTCCGATTCTCGACGGATCTCGCCGACGCCGCGGGCGCCGAGGTCCACTTCGTCGCCGTCGGCACACCGCAGACGAAGGGCAGCCACGCGGCCGACCTCACCTACGTCGACGCGGCCGTCGAGGGGCTCCTCCCGTACCTGGCCGACGGCGACCTCGTCGTGGGCAAGTCGACCGTCCCGGTCGGGACGGCGAGTCGCCTCTCCGAGCTGGTGCGCGCCTCCTCGGGGGCCGATCTGGCCTGGAACCCCGAGTTCCTCCGCGAGGGCTTCGCCGTCAAAGACACCCTCACCCCCGATCGCTTCGTCTACGGCGTCGCACGAGGCGAGACCGGCGAGCGGGCCGCCGCCCAGCTCGACGCCGTCTACGCGACCGCGCTCGCGGCCGAGACGCCGCGTCTGGTCACCGACTACGCCACGGCCGAGCTCGTCAAGGTCTCGGCCAACGCGTTCCTCGCCACGAAGATCTCGTTCATCAACGCCATGGCCGAGGTCGCCGAGGCGACCGGCGCCGACGTCACCCAGCTCGCCGACGCCATCGGCTACGACGCGCGCATCGGTCGCAAGTTCCTCAACGCCGGCATCGGCTTCGGCGGTGGCTGCCTCCCGAAGGACATCCGGGCGTTCCAGGCCCGAGCCGACGAGCTCGGTCTCGACTCGCTCGCCTTCCTGGCCGACGTCGACGCCATCAACCTCCGTCGTCGCGATCGCGTCGTCGCGCTCGCCGGCGAGCTCGTCGGCGACCTCGCCGGGGCGCGCGTCGCGGTGCTGGGACTGGCCTTCAAGCCGAACAGCGACGACGTCCGCGATTCGCCCGCGCTCGACGTGGCGCGCCGCCTCCGGGCGAGCGGCGCGATCGTCACCGCGTTCGATCCCGAGGCGAACGCCACGGCCGGTCGCGTGGCGCCCGAGCTCGAGTACGCGACGGACGTCGAGTCGGCGCTCCGCGACGCCGACGTCGTCCTCGTCCTCACCGAGTGGACCGAGTTCCGTGAGCTCGACCCGGCCGTCGTCGCCGGACTCGTGTCGCACGCTCGCGTCGTCGACGGCCGCAACACGCTCGACTCCGAAGCCTGGCGTGCGGCCGGCTTCGACTACAGGGGACTCGGCCGCCCCTGAGCCTCGATGCCGGTCCGCGCGGGGTGGAACACCCAGAGCTTGTAGAGCGTGAACCGGAAGGCCGAGCCCAGGGCGAGGCCGACGACGTTGCTCGAGACGTTGTCGGCCGCTGCCGATCGGAATCCGAGCACGTAGTGGGACACCCCGAGGCAGGCCAGCCCGATCAGGAGACCTCCGAGCGCCACGCCGAAGAACTCGACGGCCTCGCGGAGGGCGCGGCTGCGTCGCGTCGCGCGGAACGTCCAGTACCGGTTGCCCAGCCAGACGACGACGATCGCGATGACTCCCGAGGCGACCTTGGCGAGGAGCGGCCCGGCCGCGATGCGCTCCGGGTCGAAGACCGTCGCCCGGAAGACGTTGAACAGACCCAGGTCGACGACGACCCCGAGGGCGCCGACGGTGCCGTAGCGGACGAGCTGCAGGGCGAGCCGGCGCATGCGCCTCCTCGGGGTATCGGCCAAGATGGGGAGGGCTCGACGAGCCCGGAAGATTCTACCGCGCCCCTCTCGGACCGGCCCCGCGCAGGGTCCGGGACGGACGCCCGCATCGAGGAGACACCATGGCCTACCGGATCGGCGTGATCGGAGGCGGGCAGCTGGCCCGCATGATGGTCCCCCCGGCCATCCATCTCGGACTCGACATCCGCGTCCTGGCCGAGACGGAGGGCAGCTCGGCGCGCCTCGCCGCGACGCAGGTGGGTGACTACCACGAGGTCGAGACGGTCCTCGCCTTCGCCCGCGACGTCGATGCGGTGACCTTCGACCACGAGCACGTCCCGCAGGACGTCCTCCGGACGCTCGTCGACGCCGGCGTCGCCGTCCACCCGTCGCCCGAGGCGCTGGCCGTCGCGCAGGACAAGATCGTGATGCGCCGTCGGCTCAGCGAGCTGGGTCTGCCCGTGCCCGACTGGGCGGCCGTGCGCGACGCCGAGGCGCTCGGCCGGTTCCTCGCGGAGCACGGCGGCAGCGCGGTCGTCAAGACTGCCCGCGGCGGCTACGACGGCAAGGGCGTGCGGGTCGTCCGCGAGGCCGACGGTGCTGACGACTGGTTCGCCGACCTGGCCGACGGAGAGGCACTGCTCGTGGAGGAGCTGGTCGACTTCCGCCGCGAGCTCGCGCAGTCGGTGGCCCGCCGCCCGAGCGGTCAGATCGTCGCCTGGCCCCTCGTCGAGAGCGTGCAGAGCGACGGCGTCTGCGCGGAGGTCATCGCGCCGGCGCCGAAGAGCGCGGGTCGTCTGGCGGAGGCCGCGGAGGCCATCGCGCGCACGGTTGCCGAGCGGCTCGGGGTGACGGGCGTGCTGGCCGTCGAGCTGTTCGAGACCGACGACGACCGCCTGCTGATCAACGAGCTGGCGATGCGCCCGCACAACACGGGGCACTGGACGATCGACGGATCGACGACGAGTCAGTTCGAGCAGCACCTCCGTGCCGTCCTCGACCTCCCTCTGGGCGACACGAGACCGCATGACGCCTGGAGCGTCATGGTGAACGTGCTCGGAGGGCCCGAGGCGGGCACCCTGGCCGAGCGGCTCCCCGCGCTCATGGCGGATCACCCGTCGGTCAAGGTGCACGACTACGGCAAGGACCCGCGCCCCGGTCGGAAGGTCGGGCACGTGACGGCGACCGGCGACGACCTCGACGAGGCGACCTACCGGGCGCGCGCCGGTGCGGCGTTCTTCGAGGGCTGACGCTATCCTCTAGCTCGTGTCCGACCCGAACCGCGCCTCCTTCGCCCCCTCCGTCGCGAACGATCCCGGCACGCCGCCGCGGGTCGCGATCGTCATGGGGTCCGACAGCGACTGGCCGACGATGCGGAGCGCGTCCGAGATCCTCTCCGAGTTCGGCATCGCGCACGAGGTCGAGGTCGTCTCGGCGCACCGCACGCCCGACAAGATGATCCGGTTCGGGCGCGAGGCCGCCGGGCGCGGTCTCGGCGTCATCATCGCGGGTGCAGGAGGCGCGGCGCACCTCCCGGGGATGCTCGCCTCGGTCACCACCCTGCCCGTCGTCGGCGTGCCCGTCGCCCTGGCGAAGCTCGACGGTCTCGACTCCCTGCTGTCGATCGTGCAGATGCCGGCCGGCATCCCGGTCGCGACGGTCTCCATCGGCGGGGCGGCCAACGCCGGCCTCCTCGCCGCGCGCATCCTCGGGGTCTCCGACCCGGGCCTCGCCGCCCGGCTGACGGACTACGCGACCAGCCTCGGCGAGCTCGTCGAGGAGAAGAACACGGCCCTGCAGCGGTCGCTGTGAGCACGGCTCTGCCGGTCCGCAACCCCGACCTCGGGTCGGAGCCGTTCATGACCCGGCGGGCCTGGGTGCTGGTCGTGCTGAACGTGCTCGTGCCGGGCTCCGCCCAGGTCCTGGCCGGCAACCGGCGACTGGGTCGGATCGGGCTCGCCTCGACCCTCGTCTTCTGGGCCGTGCTGGTCGTCGTGCTGCTCTCGGCGCTGTTCTTCCGCCGCCCCCTGATCGAGATGGCGACGAGCGTCGTGGCCCTGACCGTCGTGCAGGTCTACCTGGTCTACTTCGCGGTGCTGTGGGTCGTGCTGACCCTCGACACCCTCAGACTCCTCCGCATCGTCCGCACGAATCCGACGTCGCGCGGCTTCCTGGCGGGCGTGATGGCCCTGCTGCTCTTCGTCACCGTCGGCCCGGCCGCCTGGGGCGCCTATCTCTCGGGTGTGCAGCACGGGCTGCTCAACGACCTCTTCACCTCTCAGGCCCAGGCGGCCGACCCCGTCGACGGCCGGTACAACATCCTGCTGCTCGGCGGCGATGCGGGGGCCGATCGCACGGGGCTGCGTCCGGACAGCATCTCGGTCGCGAGCATCGACGCCGAGACCGGGGCGGCCACGCTCATCGGGATCCCCCGCAATCTGTACAACTCGCCCTTCTCCGAGGGATCGCCGCTCTGGGGCGTCTACCCGGACGGGTACTCCTGCGGTGACGACTGCCTGATCAGCTACCTCTACACCTACGGTGAAGAGCACCCCGAGCTCTATCCCGATGCCGAGCAGAACGGCTCGAACGCCGGGGTCGAGGCGATGCGCGACGCCGTGTCCGGCGTCACCGGTCTGACCCTGCAGTACTACGTGCTGATCGACATGGAGGGCTTCGCGCAGTTGATCGACGCTCTCGGCGGCATCGAGGTCGACAACACCGAGGGTCGTCTCCCGATCAACGGCGGCGTCGACGCGGCCGGTGAGCCCATCAACGTCGACGGGTGGATCGAGCCCGGCCGACAGACCCTCGACGGCTACCACGCCCTCTGGTACGCCCGAGCGCGGCACGGATCGGACGACTACCACCGGATGGTCAGACAGCGTGAGGTGCAGCAGGCCCTGCTGACCCAGTTCCAGCCGACGACCGTCCTGGCGAAGTTCCAGGCGGTCGCGAGCGCGGGCGTGCAGACCGTCGACACCGACATCCCTCGGGGAGCGCTGAGCGCGTTCGTCGAGCTGGCGCTGAAGACGAAGGGGCAGGAGATCGGCGACCTCGAGATCGTGCCGCCGACCTACGACAACGTGTACCCCGATTACACGATCATCCGCGCCGACGTCGCCGCCGCGACCGCGTCCGCCGCGGGCTGACCGGCCTCGCGCTGCTCGCCCGCGGGCGGACGGGCCTCGCGGTGCTCGCTCGTGGCCTGACGGGCCTCCGCCCGTCCGGACTCGACCCCGTCGGCCGAGCCCCGACGGATCGGGTCGACGGGTCTAGAGGTCGGCGTGCAGCTGCCAGACCTTGTCCGCCGAGTCCGACCAGCTGAAGGCGTGCGAGCGGTCGATGCCGACCACTCCCAGCCGCGTGCTGAGCTCGACGTCGTTGACGATCTGGTACATGGCCTGAGCGAGGCGCTCGGGGTAGTGCTCGGGGTCGTCTCGCGCCACGACGGCCGCGGCGTCGGCCGCGACCTCGACGAGGGCCGGAGTGTCCGAGATGATCGTCGGGGTGCCCAGGCTCAGGGCTTCGACCACCGGCAGGCCGAAGCCCTCGGCGAGGCTCGGGAAGACGAAGACCGTCGCGCGCTGCAGCAGCACGGCCAACTGCTGGTCGCTGACGAAGCCGAGCGACCGCACCCGGTCCTCCGGCAGGTTCTCGCGGGCGACGATGTCCGCGATGCTGACGTCGCCCCAACCGGCCGGCCCCACGATGAGGAGCGGGATGTCGGGGGCGTCAGGGTGTCCCATGGCCTGGATGAGGGGCTCGATGCCCTTCCGTGGTTCGAGCGTGCCGATGCTGAGGGCGTAGGCCTCGGGCAGACCCAGTTCGTCGGCGACGGCGTTTGCATCGGCGGGCACGGTGAGGTCCCGGCTGACGGCGCCGCCGATTACGCGGAGGCGATCGCCGAAGTCGAAGCGCTCGGAGAGCTCGTCGGCCACCGCATGGGTCGGGACGACGACGGCGTCGGCGAACCGGTGCGCGCGCCGGGCCATCGCCTTGTGCCAGCGGACACCGCGAGGGGTGAGCGTGTGCGGGTGGGTCCACGGGACCGTGTCGTGGATGGTCGCGACGGTCTGCGTCGCGGGCTCGAGCGCACGGTCGTGCCGGAACAGCGGTGCGAGCAGGCTCGTCGAGTGCACCATGCCCCGCCCGGGGAGCCCGGCGAGTCCGGTCTGCCAGGCGAGCGAGAGCTCCCGCCGACCGAGCGGCGCCTTGGCCAGCCCGGAGAGACCGGGGATCAGATCGGTGAGCCGGTCGTACTCCGCCTGCGGGTGGGCCGCCACGACGCCTTCGACGTCGCACCCTCGCGGGGCGTTCGCGATGAGACTGCGCGTGAGCTCTACGGTGTAGCGGCCGATGCCGCCGGGAACGGGTGCGAGGACCTGGTCAACGACCACTCGGAGTGTCGTCATCGGACGAGAAGACCCCCTTCGCGGCGGCGTCGTGGAGTGCTTCGTCCCACGGACGCAGCGGAGCGAGGCCGGCAGCGGTCCACGCGTCGTGGCCGAGGACGCTGAACGCCGGGCGGGGGGCGGGGCGGACGAAGCTCGAGCTGTCGGTCGCCTTCACGCGGTCGGCATCCAGACCGGCGGTCTCGAAGACCGCACGGGCGAAGTCGAACCAGCTCGCGCGACCGCCGTTCGTGCCGTGGTAGACACCGGCCGGTGCGTCGGAGTCGACGAGTCGGACGATCTGCTCGGCGAGGTCGAGAGTCCAGGTCGGCTGACCGATCTGGTCGTCGACGACGCTCACCGTGTCGTGGGTGGATGCCAGACGGAGCATGGTCTTCGCGAAGTTCGGACCGTGCTGCCCGTAGAGCCAGGCCGTCCGGACGATGTAGGTGCCGTCGGGGTTGGCCTCACGGGCCAGGCGCTCGCCCTCGGCCTTGGTGCGGCCGTAGGCACTGACCGGAGCCAGGGGAGTGGACTCCGCGTAGGGCTCCGTGGCGGTGCCATCGAAGACGTAGTCGGTCGAGACCTGGACGAGTCTCGCCCCCGAGGAGGCGGTGGCCTCGCCGAGCAGACCGGCTGCGGTCCCGTTGACGGCTCGGGCCGCCTCCTCGTCGGTCTCCGCCGCATCGACCGCCGTGTAGGCCGCGGCGTTGATCACGACGTCGTGCCCGGCCACCGCGGAGAAGACCGCGTCGCGGTCCGTGACGTCGAGGTCGGCGCGACCGAGCACGGTCACCTCGCGGCCGAAGAGAGCCTCGAGGAGGTCGGACCCGAGCATGCCGCGGGCGCCGGTGACGAGGTAACGGAGGTTCTGCGGAGTGCTCATCAGAGGGCCGCGCGCTCTTTCAGGGGCTCCCACCACTGACGGTTGTCGCGGTACCACTGCACGACCTCCGCGAGTCCGTCGGCGAACGGGACGCGAGGCTCGTAGCCGAGTTCGTCGCGGATCTTGGAGATGTCGACGGAGTACCGGAGGTCGTGGCCGAGGCGGTCCGCGACGCGGTCGACGTAGGACCAGTCCTTGCCGGTGGACTCGAGCAGCATCTCGGTCAGCTCGCGGTTGGTGAGCTCGGTGCCACCGCCGATGTTGTAGATCTCGCCGGCGCGGCCGTCGACGAGCACCATGGCGATCCCGCGCGTGTGGTCGTCGACGTGCAGCCAGTCGCGGATGTTGTTGCCCTCGCCGTAAAGGGGGACGTGCTTGTCGTCGATGAGGTTCGTGACGAAGAGGGGGATGACCTTCTCGGGGAAGTGGAACGGGCCGTAGTTGTTGCTGCAGCGCGTGATCGAGACGTTGAGGCCGTGGGTGCGGTGGTAGCTGCGGGCCAGGAGGTCGCTGCCCGCCTTCGAGGCGGAGTACGGCGAATTGGGCTCGAGCGGGCGGTCTTCTGCCCACGACCCCTCGGCGATCGAGCCGTACACCTCGTCGGTCGAGACGTGGACGAAGCGCTTCAGGTCGTTGCGCAGGGCGGCGTCGAGGAGCTGCTGGGTGCCCAGGACGTTCGTCTCGACGAAGATCGACGCGTCGCGGACGGAACGGTCGACGTGCGACTCCGCAGCGAAGTGGACGACGGCGTCCACCCCGGGGAAGAGCGTGTCGAGGAGTGCGCCGTCGCGGATGTCGCCCTTGACGAAGGAGTACCGGGGCGAGTCGGCCACGGAGGCGAGATTGGCCTCGTTGCCCGAGTAGGTGAGGGCGTCGAGGACGACGACCTCGGCGCCTTCGAGACCCGGGTAGGCGTCTTCGAGAGTGCGGCGGACGAAGTTGGAGCCGATGAAGCCGGCTCCGCCGGTGACGAGGATTTTCACACTGATTCCTTGGTGTTGAGGCGCGGACGTGTCGGTCGATGCTACCGGAGGCCGCTCGTGTCCCCCTTTCTGCCGATGCCCGATAGGGGGGTGGACGATCCACTTCCCGCATGAGAGGTTTGACCAATGGTCTGCTCTCCAGACGACCCCACGCGGTCTGCTTCCTCTCTCGGGCGCCGACGGGTGCTGGCCTACGCCGCGGCCGCGACGACCCTCGGCACGGCGGCCGTGCTCGCCGGCGAGTCGGACCGCGCATCGGCGGCGGTCAGTCTGGGCGAGACCTCCGGCTCCGTCGAGACCGTCGCGGACGCCCAGGCGCTCGCGGCGCTGTCGGCCTGGGGCGGGCACTCGAACGGCAAGATCCCCGCCGGTGCGCTGACCCGGGTCGTCTCCGACGTCGCCGGGTCGGGGTTCCTCCGCGACGACGCCGCCCGGCAGTACCTCAAGATGAGCCTCGCCTTCGCCCAGGCCATCGGCACATCCCTGCTCATCACCGAGGGATACCGCAGCTTCGCGCGTCAGACCGACTACTGGAACAAGTACCAGAACGGAACGGGCAACCTGGCGGCCTACCCCGGCACGTCGAATCACGGCTGGGGGATCGCCTGCGACTTCGGTGCGGGTGTTCAGACGGCCGGGTCCGCGGCGAAGCGGTGGATGGACGCCAACTCGATGTCGTACGGCTGGAAGCCCACGGGCAACGCCTTCTCCCAGCCCGAGCCGTGGCACTTCGACTACGTGGCCACCTACGCGGCGACCACCGGTGGCGGTGCGATGACGCCTGCCGACGCCGGGATGATGATCCTCCGAGCCGTCGAGCCGCTCACCGAGGTCGCGTCGATCTACACCGCCGTCGTCGGCGTCCGGAGCCTCCGGCACGTCCCCGTCATCACCCGGATCAACGCCCTGCGCGTCGCAGGCGTCCCCTACTTCGAGGTCACGCGCAAGGCCTTCTACGAGATCACCAACGGTCTCTCCATACCCCGCAAGGCCATCCGGGTCGACGCCGACTACTGGCGCCCCTGACGGCGGTCCCCTCCCCGGGGACCCGTTCCGCACCGAATCCCCGAGCCCAGAAGGATCCCCACATGCTGCTCCTCCGATGCACCGACTCGCTCTCCGGCGTGGGCAGGGGGTACACCTGCGTGGTCGACACCCGTTCGCTCCGGCACATCGCCTCCGCTTCTCAGATGAACAACCTCGTCGCCGTCGGCATCCCCGCCCGCAACCTCAACGCCGTGGCCTTCTACGAAGTGCTGAACGGCCTCGGTATCCCGCGGGCCGCGGTCAAGAAGAACGCCGACTGGACGCGCGGCTGAGTCGAGGGCTCGTCCTCCCCGCCTCGGCGGAGGCCCTTGCTAGGCTCGCCGGGTGCAGATTCGCGAACTGAAGATCCCAGACAGCTACGAGATCACACCGAAGCAGTTCGGTGACGACCGGGGAGTCTTCCTCGAGTGGTACCGGTTCGACCGGTTGTCCGAGGCCGTCGGGCACTCCATCGACCTCCGGCAGGCCAACACCTCGGTCTCGAAGCGGGGTGTGGTCCGCGGCATCCACTTCGCCGACGTGCCGGTCGGTCAGGCCAAGTACGTCACGGCGACCCACGGCGCCGTCCTCGACTTCGTCATCGACATCCGGGTCGGATCGCCGACCTTCGGCGAATGGGACTCCGTCCTCCTCGACGGCGTGGACCGCCGGGCCATCTACCTGGCCGAGGGCCTCGGGCACGCCTTCGTCGCTCTGACGGACGACGCGACGGTCAGCTATCTGGTGACCGACACCTTCAACGCCGCCCGCGAGCACGGCATCAACCCGCTCGACGAGCGCATCGGTCTGGTCTTCCCCGACGAGGCGGGCGAACCCCTCCTGTCGCCGAAGGACACCGACGCTCCTGGTCTCGACGAGGCCGCCGCGCAGGGTCTGCTCCCCACCTACGACGCCATGCGCGAGTTCTACGCCACCCTCGATTCGAAGGAGAACCGGTCATGAAGGGCATCATCCTCGCCGGCGGGTCCGGCACCCGCCTCTGGCCCATCACCAAGGGCATCTCGAAGCAGCTCATGCCCATCTACGACAAGCCGATGGTCTACTACCCCCTGTCGACGCTGATGATGGCGGGCATCAACGAGGTGCTCGTGATCACGACCCCCGAGTACAACGATCAGTTCCGTGCGCTCCTCGGAGACGGTTCGCACCTCGGCATGCGCATCGAGTACGCCGTGCAGCCGTCGCCCGACGGTCTCGCCCAGGCGTTCATCATCGGTGAGGAGTTCATCTGCGACGACAGCGTCGCCCTCGTCCTCGGCGACAACATCTTCCACGGGGTGGGTCTCGGCTCGAGCCTCTCGAAGAACGCCACGGTCGACGGAGCCACCATCTTCGCTTACCACGTGGCCGATCCGACCGCATACGGAGTCGTCGCCTTCGACGACTCGTTCCGTGCGACGTCCATCGAGGAGAAGCCCGTCGCGCCGAAGAGCAACTACGCCGTCCCCGGTCTGTACTTCTACGACAACAGCGTCGTCGCCATCGCGAAGACCATCGAGCCCAGCGCTCGCGGTGAGCTCGAGATCAGCACGGTCAACGAGCGCTACCTCCGTGAGGGGCGCCTCCAGGTGCAGGTCCTCGATCGCGGCACCGCCTGGCTCGACACCGGCACCTTCGGCTCGATGATGCAGGCCTCCGAGTACGTCCGGGTCATCGAGGACCGTCAGGGCCACAAGATCGGCTGCATCGAGGAGATCGCCTGGCGGAACGGCTGGATCTCCGACGACGATCTCCGCGAGCTCGCATCGCCCTTGGCCAAGAGCGGCTACGGGGTCTACCTGAGCAACCTGCTGGGCTGAGCACCGCCGTGGGGTCGATCGTGCGACCGAAGGTCGCCCTGGTCGTCCACGGCGCGGACGGGAGGCACCCCGGGTCGGCGTTCGTTCGTGTGGTCCTGCGGGCACGCTGGGCCGGACGTCTCGGCCTGGCGGACTTCATCTTCGTCACGCCTGAGGCGCTGGCGGTGGGGCGGCACCTCGACGGGGTCGACGCCGTGATCGTCCAGCGCGACGCCCTGCTGGACAGCGTGCTCGCCACCGCCGCGGTCGGCGAGATCTCCCGACGCGGGATCCGGATGGTGCATGACGTCGACGACGACTTCTGGTCGGAGGAGTCCCGAGCGCGCCTCCTCGGTCAGGACTACTCGCCTGCGCGACTGGCGGCCTTCGACGTCGCGTCGACGGCGGCCGACATCACGCTGGCGAGCACGGCGGTGCTCGCCACGCGGCGGCCGGACTCCACGGGAGCCGTCGTCGTCGTCCGGAACGCACTCGACCCCGAGCTCTGGTTCGGCGGGGTGCCGGCCGACCCGGGCGGGCATCCCCGGGGCGAGTCGGCGGTGACGGCCCTCGACCGGGACGCCGTGGGCGGATCGTGGTACCTGTACTCGGGCAGTCACACGCACGGCGACGATCTCGAGCTCCTCCGTCGCGTGCCGTCGGCGCATCGCCGTCTCGAGGTCGTGGGCGTCACCCCGGAGAGCGCCTCGTGGTACTCGCTCTCGCATCTCGCATCGACCCCGATGCCGTATCCCGAGTACGTGCGTCTTCTCCGTGCGTCCTCCGCACGATGGAGCGTGGGCCTGGCCCCGCTCGTGTCGAACGGCTTCAACCGTGGGAAGAGCGACCTGAAGTTCCTCGAGTACTCGGCGCTCGGCATCCCCACCATCGCATCGCAGGGCACCGCGTACGACGAGGCGGGCCCGCACGGAGCGGTCCTGGTCGGCAACGACCCCGACGAGTGGCGCGAGGCCGCCGATGCTCTGTCCGACGACCCGCACGGACGCCGACGTCACGCCCAGCAGGCCCGCAGCCACGTCGAGGAGGAGCGGGTCTTCAGGGTCGACGACGGATGGTGGGAGGCGGTCGTCGGCCTGGGTGGTCTACCGTCGTCGTGAGGCGGCTCGGTCTCGGACCGCCGCTCACGCCTGGACGGGGCGTCCCGTCTTGGGTCGCGCCGAGCGGTTCCGTCGGCGTCGAGGGCTGGTCTTCAGCGACAGGAAGGCGCCGGACGGGCGGACCGTCACACGAGCGGCCTGCTCGCTGTTGTCCGCGCCGAGGGTCAACGGGAGGTCCAGGACACCGGGGACGTCGAGCCGGGCGAAGACGTCGTAGTTGCCGGGACGGGTGATGACGGCCCGGGGCACGGGGACGCCGTCGGCCTGTCCAGGTGACGACTGCACCACGTTCTCGACCAGCGTGCTGCGGTTGAGGAAGACCGTCGAGACGGCCGGGGTCGATTCGTACGCGGCCTCCGGAACGATGAGGAACTTGCCCCGTCGTTCTTGCACCAGCGAGAAACGACCGGTCTCGCCGAGGCGCACCACCGCCCGGGCCGCCTCGACCGAGTGCGCCAGTGCCGCGGTCAGGGAGCCTGCCCAGGGCCAGAAGTCGGCGTGCAGCACGTACGGACGCAGACGGTCCGCGAAGCGACCCGTGATGGCGGCGAGCTCGGCGAACTCCGCGTCGTCCGCCGAATCCACGACGGCGATCAGGTGACGCAGCAGGTGCGCCTCGTAGATGGTCGTGACGAGTCGTTCGGGGGCCGAGCTGCGGACGATCTGCTGTGCCAGGTCGAAGCCTCGCTGGAGGTCGTCCGCCCCGATCCGCCGGCCCTTGAGGTAGGTGCCGCCGGGCACGTCGGGGAGCATCGACGCGAGGTCGGATCGATCGGCCGACAGGAGCTGGTAGATGCGTCGCTGCTTCGGCTCGAGGCCGGCGACGACCTCGGGACGCGCGCCCAGTACGGCGGCGAGCGGGCCGGCGAGCGTCTCGCCCGATGTCGCGCTGCGGGTCAGCGTCCCCTCGGTGAGCGCGCGCATGGTGGGTGTCCACCAGGTGTGGCGGAGGAGACGATCCAGTTCGGGCTTGGGGACGTCGCCCGCCCGGCCTGCGACCTCGGCGATCTCGGCCGCCAGCTCGACGACGTCTTGCTCGTCGGTGCCGAGTCCGGTGGCGGTGCCGGCTTCGGCTGCTGGGCGGTGAGTGTTCTCGGGTTGCACCTTGTCCTGCCTTCCATCCGCCACGACGGCGACGACGACGATCTTACGGCAAGGGTGCAGGCCGACCTCGGGGGATGCCCCAGTAGGCTCGAACAATGAGAGAAACGCCAGATTCGGGCCTCGGTCACCTCACCAACCGCCTCCGCTCGGCGGCCAGGAACCCCCGATCGGTGCTCGCCGCCGCGGCACGGCGTCTCGATCCGCCGACCGTTCAGGCCCCCTCGCTGGTGGCGACACGGGTGCGTGACATCGCTCGCTCAGGGCCCGGTCGACCGGGCGTGACCGTGGTCCTCACCGTCCGGCACGACCAGGGCGCCTTCGTGCCCCACCGCCTCGCCGAGCTCGACGCCGCCCTGCCGCAGATCTCCGCGGAGCACGAGGTGATCGTCGCGGCCTATCAGGGTGCGGGCCTCCCGGCGGCCACCGCTCTGCCGACGGCGGCGCCCGCGCGCGCCTTCCTCGCCGACCTCCACGACGATTGGACCTCGGCCTTCGCCGCCGGTGCGAGCAGGGCCGCCTTCTCGCGTGTGCTCGTGCTCGACGCGGCCGTCGAGATCGACTCGTCGGTCATCGTCCGACTGGTCGGGCTGCATGACGGCGGCGTCACGACCCCCGTCGTGCGGGGGACCGACGACGTCGTCCTGTCGGCCGGGGCGTTCCGTCCGCATCGCTCGCTGGCCCCTGCGGACCTCCTCGAGGGGCATCCCTACGAAGACGCCGAGATCATGGGGGCGGCCGAGGTCTTCGGCGCCACGCAGCCGGTGTTCGTCACCGACCTCGTCGATCTGCCCGAGCGACTGCCCGAGACATCGGACGAGGTCCTCGCGATCACCGCCCTGACCCGCGACGCGGGGCTGTCCGGCGGCCGAGGCGTGACGTCGACGCCCGTCGGTCGTGTGTACCGGGTGTCCGGTGCCGCGCCCCGCAGGCTCGACGCGCCCGCGGCCGAGCTCGTCGCGGCATGGAGCGACATCCCCGCGGACTCGTCGGCCCTGGGTCAGGCGGGGCTCTCCCTCGATGCCGTCGCGGGCGCCCGGGTGCCGGTCCGTCATCTCGTCAGGCCGGCCCGCCCGGTCGTCGGGGGCGGTCGAGTCGATCCGGCCTTCGACGGTGTCGACGGTCTCCCGCGTCTCCGCTGGTCGATCAAGATCGCGGCCCACCCCGGTGCGCGGGGCGACGACTGGGGAGACCTCTTCTTCGCACGCGACCTCGCCAACGCCCTCCGTCGTCTGGGCCAGCGGGTGGTCATCGATCACCGGCAGGCGCACAGCCGCCCCTGGTCCGAGCACCTGGACGACGTCAGCCTGACGCTCCGCGGGCTGGACGTCACCACGCCCTCGTCGGCCCGGACGAACATCCTCTGGGTCATCAGCCACCCCGAACTCGTCTCACGAGACGAGCTGTCGCTGTTCGATCTGAGGTACTCGGCCGGCGCCGCCTGGGCTGAGAGGACGACCGCATCGACGGGTCTGCCCGTCGAGACGCTGCTGCAGGCCACGGATCCGAACCGGTTCGCGGCCGGGGCGCAGGCATCCGACGTCGCGTCCGACGTCCTGTTCATCGGCAAGACGCGTCTCGTCTTCCGCCCCATCGTGCGAGACGCCCTCCAGGCCGGCGCGGACCTCACCCTCTACGGCGAGGGGTGGGCGGAGTTCGTCGACGCCGACTCGGTGGCGGGGGAGTTCGTCTCGAACGACGACCTGCCGGGTCACTACCGGGGTGCCCGCATCGTGCTGAACGACCACTGGGCCGACATGCGGGACTTCGGCTTCTTCTCGAACCGGCTGTTCGACGCGGCCAGCGCGGGGGCGCGCATCGTGTCGGACGACATCGCCGGCATCACGGACGTCTTCGGTCCGTCCGTGCAGGCGTACTCGAGCCCGGACGACCTCCGCAGACTCCTGAGCGACGATCAGGCATGGGCCCCCGACTCGGAGATCCAGGCGAACGCCCGCCGAATCGGTGCCGAGCACTCCTTCGACGCCCGAGCACGGCGCCTCATGACGGACGTCGTGCGTCACCGATCCTGATCGTCCCGCCGACGTCCCGGCCATCGGGCGGACCCTGAAGGAGGTGCGCGGCACCTCCTTCGGGGCCTACCGACGGCGGAGCCGGTTCAGCTGCTCGGCGGCCTTGACGATGCGGCGGTTGCGGAATCCCTCGAGCTCGCGATCGCGACGGTCGATCTCGGCGACGAGCTGACGGCGCTCTTCGGCCCACATCTCCTCGGCGAGCTCGAGGACCGCGGCACCGTCGGCCTCGACGAGCATGTACGTCTGCGCCAGCTCACGCTGCTCGGCCACGAACTCGGCCTCCATGAGGCTCTCGGGCGCCGTAGCCAGCTCGTGACGAGGGGCGGGGAGGAGCTCGAGCGATCGGGCGAGGGAGTCGTCGAACCGGAAGGGGCCGTGGTCGGCGCCCGGCAGCAGGTCGGCGGGATCAGGTTGGCGGAGCAGGTAGATCGGCAGGAGTCGGTCCTGCTGGAGCCGTGCGTAGTCGCGCATGCCGTGGTGACGAGGGCTCGGCTTCAGTCTCGGGTTGTCGCGGTACGCGCGACCCGCTATCTCGACCTTGTGCTCGAACTGGCGCCACGAGCGCCACGGCAGGTGCAGCACCTCGAGCTCGAGACCGGCCGGCGGCTGGCCGGCCGAGGGGATCGACACGTGGTGGTTGCCCTGCTTGACGATGACACCCGCGTCTCCGACGTGGATCGCGTTCGGGGTCGGCTGGGCGTGGACTCCGCCGAGGCGCAGCTGCTCTTCGGAGCGGCCGTCGCGCCAGACGAGACGACCGACGCCCGAGCCCGACCACGCCGGAGGGCCGACGAGGTTGACCACCGGAGCGGTGAAGGCCCCGAGCGAGGTCGGCATCTCACGGAAGACGTCGCGCAGCGTCTTCGAGGGGTCGACGGGACGCAGGAACTCGTCGGCGTCGGCGTTGATGACCCAGTCCGCCCCGAACTCCGTGTGGGCGCGGCGTGCCATGTTGGTGACCAGCTGACCCTGCTGCTTCTTCTGGACCGGTTCGTGGAACAGCCGGATGCGCCCCGCGGCCGCGTACTCCTCGAGGATCTCCGTCGTGCCGTCGGCCGACCCGTTGTCGGTGACGAGGATCTCGTCGACGCCCTGGGCGAGGTGGAACTCGAGCATCGTCTCGATGATGTCCGCCTCGTCGCGCACCATCATGGTCAAAGCCAGCGTCACGTCGGCGCTCCCGGTTCTCGTGGTCTTGTCGTCGGCGGTCATCAGGCGACGGGGCCTCTGCGGCTCGAGACGATCTCGATGGCCTTGTCGAGCATCACCGTGACGTCGTCGGCGACCGAGCCCGTCCGGGTCAGCACGGACTGCGTCGCGGGGACCGCTGCGGTCCGGCCGACGTCGCCGTCCGCCACGACGAGGTCGTAGGAGTGCGCTTCGTCGGGGGAGATCCGGACGGGGTCGCCGACCGTCCAGAGGAAGCTCGTCGCGCCGGGCTGCGGCGAGACGGCGACCGAGCCCTGGATGGTCACGGTCGCATCGTCGAGGTAGTCCGAGGTGCGGTAATGCGTGCCGCGCTGGTCGACGACGACCTCCTGTCCGTGCTGCTGCAGGACGCTGCGGATCTCGTCGACGAGCGGGTCGGTGGACTCGACTCCCCAGGTGGTCTCGTCGAACACGCTGTCGACCTTGATGGCCCAGCGGAGGCTCGGACGGCCAGCCGACGGCCCGTCGGGGACCATGCGGGGCGGGCGCACCACGACGGGGTGGCTGGTCCGCAGCAGGCGGAAGGCCTGGGGGGTGCCGGCGGTGGTGTGCAGCGCCTGGAGACCGGCGGCGGTGTAGCGGGGGAGGTCCGATGCGGGATAGCGCCCACGCCACCGCAGGTCGAACAGACCGCGGTTCAGCACGCTGGAGTTCATCCGGCCGACGCTCTTGGACTCGTGGTGGAAGACGGTCGACTCGAGGACCGTCTCGAAGTGGGCGTCGTCGCGGAGCAGGTTGCCGCGCAGGCACAGGTCGACGTCCTCGAGACCGTTCTGGAACTCCGGATCGAACCCGCGCAGCTGGACCACGTCCGACGCGCGCATCATCAGCGCTGCGGCCGTGACGGCGGAGAACCGTCGCACCCCGGCGGCGTACGCATCGCTGCGCGGGTGGCTCGCCAGGAAGTGCCACGGCATGATGCGCTCGCCGTTGAAGAAGGTGCCGGCGGTCTGCACGGTGCCATCGGGATAGAGGAGGAGCGGCTGCACGCCGACGACATCGGGCGCCTCGCTGAGTCGATCGCGCAGCGCAGCCAACGACCCGGGTGCGACCACGGTGTCGTTGTTGAGGAAGATCGCGAACTCGCCCGAGCTCTGCGCGAAGGCCAGGTTGGAGCCCGTCGAGAAGTTGTGGTTGCGGGGCGAGCGGACGACGCGCACCCGGTCTTCGTCCTCGTAGAGGGCCGTCAGGATCGACGACACGGAGCGACGCGAGCCGTTGTCGACGATGACCACCTCGACGTCGCCGTCGGGCGACGAGTCGAGCACCGCGGCGACCGCGCGGCGGGTCATCGACCAGTCCTCGTAGGTGGGCATGCAGACGGAGATGCGCCCGGCGACCCGCTTCGGGAGTCCGACCTCGAGGGCTTCCCAGTCGATCAGATGCTTGCTGACGACGACCTTCTCCCAGACCCGGGGGTCTGCGGTGGAACGCGGCCTCACCGGTCGCTCGGGGAAGGTGTGTCGGACACCGCGCCCCGCGCGCACGCCGCGGCCCGACGAGAGCAGGCGGATGAGGAGATCGAAGTCCTCCGCGCCTCCCAGGTCGGTGTCCATGCCGCCGATCTCGGCGACGAGCTCGGCCTCGACGACGACGGCGGCCAGAGAGGTGTCGATGCCGCGTTCGCGGAGGGCGACGGGACCGAGGTCGTTGGCACTCCAGGCGACGAGATCGGAGTTGTGCTCGGAGACGCCGGCCGAGAACCAGGCGAACGATGTTCCGCTGCAGCGGGTGACCCCGTCGAGCAGCACACTCGGAGCCCAGCGGGACCCCGCGACCAGGAAGCCGACGGGGCCCGAGGCCACCTGCGCCAGGGCGGCCGCGAGGATGCGGCTCGGGTCGCCGTCGGCGGCCACGAACGTGAAGCGGTCGACGGCGAGACCCGACCCGGCGACGACGTCGCGGGCGGAGTCGACGTCGCCGACGACCACGGCCTTCCAGTCGCCGTGCGTCTGGGCCGCGAGGTCGCTCAGACGCTCGGTCAGGTCGGAGGCCTCGAGGGAGGTCGGGATGACGACCGTCACGGCGCGCGGACCGGCGATGGCCGGATCGGTGGCGGTCGAGCGCTTGGCGCCGACCGGTGCGAGCCAGGCACGCTCTTCGGCGAAACGGCGCGCGTTCTCGACGACGGCGGCGCGGATCGCCGCGGTGGAGTCGTCGGTCTGGAGCGAGCGGAGCTGCGACAGCGGCCCCTCCGCCCCGACGGGGAAGCGGTCGTCGACGGGCCCGCAGGAGGTGCCCGCCGCATCGTCGAGGAGGTACGCGACGCCGAGCTTCTCCGCCGGAGTCGACAGCCCAGCCAGCAGCCATTCGGGCTCGAAGAGGGGGTTGAGGGAGAAGTCCTCACCGCGTGTCCGGCTCATCAGATGACGCGCCGCCGCCTCGTCGGACGAGAACGTCTGCCCCGTCTGGATCTCGTAGTAGCGGCGATCCACGACGCCGGCCCGGGCGATGCGTCTCGCCCAGAGCTCGCGCCGGACGGGGGCCGCCTTGGGCGTCTGAGCGAGACTCCGCAGACCGGCGGTGGCACGGTCTCGAAGAGCGGGTAAGGGGCTCGTGCGTTCGTTGATGATTGCTCCGTCTGTGAATGTCGAGGGCCGCGACGTCGACACGATCTTACCCAGGGGTCGTCGTGCAGCCCGTCGGGTCAGGGGGCCCCGTGTCTCGCGAGCAGCGCAGCCCGCACACGCAGGCCGACGTGGACCACGAGCCGGAGCGGGGCGGCGAGAGGACCGGGATAGAGGGTGTCGACGAACCGCCCGGCCGAGACGTGATGCGCCTTGACCATGGCCGCCCGCCGACCCGACGTCGAGTGCGCGCCGACGTGGACGATCGAGGCCGACGGGACGAAGCGCCTGAGCCAGCCCGCCCGGTGGAGCCGGAGCGAGAGGTCGACGTCTTCGAAGTACATGAAGTAGCCCTCGTCGAAGCCCGAGACGTCGACGTACGCCTCGCGGCGGACGAGCAGGCACGCGCCGCTCAGCCAGTCGACGTCGCGCGAGCCGCCCTCGACCCCCGCCATCAGGTAGGCGGTGCTCCAGGGGTTGTTCTTCCAGATGCGGGCGAAGAGCGCGTGGCCTGTTCCCGAGACGATCGAGGGGAACCGTCGGGCCGACGGGTAGGGCACGCCCGCCTCGTCGGTGATCGCCGGGCCGAGCGCGCCGATGCGGGCGTCCCGCATGCCCTCCTCGACGAGTGCGTCCGCCGAGCCGGGTGCCAGCTCGGTGTCCGGGTTCGCGATCAGGATCCAGTCGACGTCGGCGTCGAGATCCCGCGCAGCGGCGTTGATGGCGCTGCCGTAGCCGACGTTCTCGTCGAGCTCGAGCAACGAGAGGTCGGGGTCGGCGAGGGCCGCGGCGCGGGGGGCGCCGTCGGACGAGCCGTTGTCGACGACGACGACCGTGTACGCCCGCGTCGTGGCCGCGGGCACGGAGGCCAGGAACTTCTCGAGATGCCCGCCCGAGTCGTAGGTGACCGTGACGATGAGGATGCGTCCGTCGGGGCTCATCGGTGTCCTCTCGTCGCCGCACCCGTCCAGGCGCGCTCGTGGGCTTCGGCGCAGGACGCCCAGTCGAAGGTCTCGGCACGCTCTCGGGCACGAGGGCGCAGGTCGTCGCTCGCGGGGGACAGGGCCGTGACGAGTGTAGCGGCGAGCGACGCGTCGTCGACGTCGCTGTACAGGACGCAGTCGCCGCCCACCTCGGGCAGCGACAGGCGCGTCGTGGTCACGACCACCGCGGCGCACGACATCGCCTCGAGCACCGGCAGACCGAAGCCCTCGCCGAGGCTGGGGTAGGCCACGCAGTCGGCGTCGCCGAGGAACGCGGCGAGGGCTTCGAGGGGCAGGTAGCCGAGGAGGCGCACGTCGAGATCGTCCGCCGCGTCGCGTACCGCGTCGTCGACCGTGGCATCCCACCCCGGTGCGCCCGCCAGCAGCAGGGCGGGCGCGCTCAGACCGGCGGCCCGGCGCTCTCGGGCGACCCGTCTCGCCGCGCGGATCAGCGCCGCCGTGTTCTTGCGGGGCTCGAGTGTCCCGAGGAAGGCGATCCAGGTCGCAGGGAGGTCGGGCACGGCGTCGGCCAGGGCCTGGCGGTCGGCGGCGGTGGCGGGATGGAAGATCTCCCCGTCGACTCCGAGAGGAGCGACGACGACACGGCGGAGCGGGCGCCCCAGGGCCTCGCGCACCCCCTCGGCGGTGGCCCGACTGGGTGTCACGACCGTGTCGGCGAGACGCGCCGTCAGTCGTGTCCATGCTCGGAAGAACCGCGCCTTCGACGGGATGTGCCACTCGGGTGAGCTGAAGAACGTCGCGTCGTGCAGTGTGACGACGCGGGCCCGACGTGTGGCCAGAGGCATCGTGTAGTGCGGCGAGTGGATGACGTCGGCGCCCAGTCTGTCGGCCAGGCGGGGGAGGCCCGTCTGCTCCCAGACGAAGCGACCGAGGGTCGACGATGTGAGGGCGGGTGCCGCGAAGATGCGCGCACCCGGGGCCGCACGGAGCAGCTCGGCCTCCGCCCCGGGGCTGACGACGACGATCAGCTCGACGACGCCCCGCGAGGCGACCTCACGGACGAGCGAGACGATGTAACGGCCGACGCCGCCGAGCGAATCGGGCATCGACGTCGCATCGAGGAGGACCCTCGGTGTGCTGGTCGAGTGCCGAGAGGCGTTCGAGTATGATGACGTGTCGATCTTTCGAGTCTAGACCAGGAGCATCGGCGACGAGTCTCTGTCGCCACCTGGCAGAAAGCTGTTGCATGACGTACTTCCGAGAACTCTGGGCGTCCCGGGAACTCCTGCTGAATCTCACCATGAGAGAGATCACGGGACGATACAAGCGCACTGTTCTCGGACAGCTCTGGTCGCTTCTCAACCCGCTCGCCTCCATGCTCGTCTACACGATCGTCTTCGGCATCATCTTCCGAAGCGACCCGGGCCCCGGTGATCCCAGCGGACTCGACGTCTTCGCGCTCTGGCTGCTCTGCGGGCTGCTGCCCTTCCAGTTCTTCCAGAACGCGGTGAACGGCGGCATGGGCGCCATCTGGGCCAACACGGCTCTCGTGAAGAAGGTCTACTTCCCGCGGACGAACCTCGTGCTCGCCGCCTCGTTCTCGGCGGCGTTCAACTGGTCGATCGAGATGCTGATCCTCGCCGCGGCCGTCCTGGTGGCCGGCGCCTTCGTGCTGCCGTTCCTGCCCCTCGTCGTCGTCTTCATGGTGCTGCTGGTGATCATGTCGACGGGCATCGGGCTCATCCTCGCCGTGGTCAACGTCTACTTCCAGGACATGCAGCACATCATCGGCATCGCGCTCCGACTGCTGATGTACCTGAGCCCCGTCGTCTACCCGGTGAGCTACGTCGCCGACCGGTCCGCCAACTTCGGGCCGATCGTCGGCGACATCACGCTGCTGCAGATCTACGAGCTGAACCCGCTCGAACGCTTCATCAGCGTCTTCCGGCAGCTGCTGTACGACAACCGTCTGCCCGACATGAGCGACACGCTCTGGTGCCTCGCCTGGACCATCGTGTTCGCGGTCGTGGGAATCCTGGTCTTCAAGGCCAACGAGAAGAAGCTGGCGGAAATGCTGTGACCGAACCCGCAGTGGTCGTCGACCACGTCTCGAAGAAGTTCCGCCTGTTCAAAGAGAGCAACCGCTCGCTCAAGTCCGTCGCCATGCGGGGTCGTTCCGTCCATGAGGACTTCTGGGCAGTGCGCGACGTCAGCTTCACCGTCCCCCAGGGGTCGACCTTCGGCTTGATCGGTCGCAACGGCTCGGGCAAGTCCACGCTGCTCAAGACCCTGGCGAAGATCCTCTACCCCGACCGCGGCACGATCTCCTCGACGGGGCGTCTCGCCGCGATGCTCGAGGTCGGCAGCGGCTTCCACCCCGAGCTGTCGGGGCGCGAGAACATCTACCTCAACGGGTCGATCCTCGGGCTGAGCCGCAAGCAGATCTCCGCACGGCTCGACGAGATCATCGATTTCTCCGAGGTGGGCGACTTCATCGACCAGCCGGTCAAGAACTACTCGTCGGGCATGTACGTCCGGCTCGGGTTCTCGATCGCGATCACCGTCCGTCCCGACATCCTCGTCGTCGACGAGGTGCTCGCGGTCGGCGACTCGGCCTTCCAGCGCAAGAGCGCGAAGAAGTTCGAAGAGCTCCGCGACGGTGGTCGCACGGTCATCCTCGTCACCCACTCGATGGCCAACATCCGCAACATGTGCGACCACGTCGCCTGGCTCGACCGCGGCAAGCTCGTCAGGGTCGGCGAGGCCAAGCCCGTCTCCGCCGAGTACGAGGAGTTCATGCGCTCGCAGTGATGCTCCGGCGTCTCCGTCAGCGTGTGATCAGCGCGCGGATCTCGGCGGAGGTCAGCGTCGTCGTACGACGCAGTCGTCGGCGCGTCGCCAGATCGCGGGGGAGCGCCCGTAGCGCGCCGAGCGTGCCTCGAGCGACCGGCCCCAGCGTGCGCCGTCCCGCAGGGCTCGTCGCGAGACGGGCCATCCTCACCAGGGCGGACGCCCAGGCTGCGGAGGCGACTCGGGCCGGAGCGTGGCGGGTGGCGACGATCAGCCGGTTGCGCGTGTTGTAGAACGTGAAGACGGGGCTGTCGAGCCCGCTGCTGAAGGCGTGTCGATGCGTCACGACCGCGTCATGGGCGTAGCCGACGTCGTATCCGTGTCGTCGCAGGCGCCAGCTCAACTCGGTGTCCTCGTAATACAGGAACAGCGTGGGGTCGAAGTTCCCGACCTCGTCGAGAGCACTCCGACGGAGGGCGGCGGCGCCGCCGCAGAAGCCGAACACCTCAGGAGGTGCAGGAGGCGCGTCGTCCCTCTCGAGGTAGCCACGGTCGCGCCCGTTGCCGGTGGGCCCGACCTCGGAGCCCGTGGAGTTGACGAGCGGCACGCCGCGGTCGTCCTCGCTTCCGGCGAGCACGATGTGCCCGGTCACGGCGCCGCGCCGCGGACCGCCGCGGTCGAGGGCGTCGACGATCCGCTCGATGAAGTCGGGGTCGACCGTGGCGTCGTTGTTCACGAGGACGATCGCCTCGCCGGTCGTGGAGTCGATCCCGAGCGCCACGCCGCCCGCGAAGCCGAGATTGACCTGCGAACGCACGATCGCCGCCGACGGAGCGACAGCGCGGGCGAGCACCACCGAGTCGTCGACCGAGCCGTTGTCGACGACCGTGATCGTCACGGCGCGGCTGGAGCGGTCGGCCGAGACCAGCAGGGACCGGAGGCAGTCGCCCAGGACGGCCGAGCCGTTCCAGTTCACGACGACGACATCGACGGAGATCATGCGTCGCCTTTCACCGAACTTATGGGTCGCGACCCGACGACGGTCGAGGTTATGATCGCTGCACAACACATGACGTCTGGACCAGCATCCGGCCCGAGAATATCAGAGCGATCAGGCGCTCGGACCGCAGGGGCACTCCCGCGCTGGGTCCGGCGGCGTCGACCGATCAGGGGATACGCCTATGTTCACCGATTCCAGGCGGGCACGACCGCGACGAGCGCTGACCAGGGTCGTGGCGGTCGTCGCGGCGTCGATGCTGCTGGCGACGGTCGCCGTCGTGGCCGACGGGACGACGGCCCCTCGGGCGGAGGCCGCCACGGGCTCGGACTTCAACCCCGGCTTCATCATCAGCGATCAGAACTTCTACGATGCGTCGTCGATGACCGGCGATCAGGTGCAGACCTTCCTCCAGGCACGGGGCAGCGCGTCGTGCACGGGGGCCACCTGTCTGAAGCACGTCAGGGTCGATTCGCAGAACCGTGTGGCCGACAACGTGTGCCGTGCCTACACGGGTGGCAGGTCCGTGCGGTTCGCGGACGTCCTCTCGCGGGTCGCCGCGGCATGCGGCATCAACCCCAAGGTGCTCCTGGTGACCCTTGAGAAGGAGCAGTCGCTCATCACGACGTCGAGGTCGCCGAGCCGGTCGACCCTCGACCGGGCGCTCGGCTACGGCTGCCCCGACACGGCCGCGTGCGACCCCGCCTTCGCGGGTCTCGACCGGCAGATCTACTCGGCTGCGCGTCAGTTCAAGAACTACTCCGTGGCCTCGGACTTCTTCACGTGGTTCCCCGTCGGGGGCACGGTGTCGGTCTCGTACCAGGCCAACGCCCCCTCCTGCGGCAGCTCCCGGGTGACGATCCAGAACAAGGCGACAGCGGCTCTCTACTACTACACGCCCTATCAGCCCAACGCGGCGGCTCTGAAGAACCTGTACGGCACGGGCGACTCGTGCTCCGCCTACGGCAACCGCAACTTCTGGCGACTCTTCAGCGACTGGTTCGGCAGCCCCATCGGCAGGGTCGACCCGCGCGGCGCCCTCGACGCGGCCTCCCTCGACGGGCTCGGGGTGGCTCGAGTGTCCGGCTGGGCGGCCGACCCGGACACCGCTGCGCCGATCTCCGTCCACCTGTACGTCGACGGGCGGGCGACGACGAGCGTCCGCGCCGATCGCAATCGACCGGACATCGCCCGCGCCTACCCCGAGTGGGGTGCCCGACACGGGTACGCCGCCACGCTCACGGGGCTCTCCGCGGGCACCCACCAGGTGTGCGCCTACGGGATCAACGTGTCGGTCGGGAAGAACAGTCTCCTCGGCTGCCGCTCCGTGACGACGCCGACGCAGCCGCGGGGCAGCGTCGACTCGGTGCGCGCGACGGGCCCCGGCACCGTCTCGTTGGCCGGCTGGGCGATCGACCCGAACACGACGGCGCCCATCCGCGTCCACGCCTACGTCGACGGTCGGGCGGTGACGTCGGTCCCGGCGAACGGCGCGCGCCCGGATATCGTGTCCTCCGTCCCCGGCTACGGGGCCGCACACGGCTACTCGACCACGCTGACGGGCCTGAAGCCCGGTGATCGTCGCGTCTGCGTCTACGGGATCAACGTCGGTCGGGGCAGCAACGCCCTCCTCGGCTGCAAGACGGTCAGTGTGCCGTCGGGCTCTCCCGTCGGCCGGCTCGACTCGACCACGAGTCCGCAGAAGGGCGTCGTGAAGGCATCCGGGTGGGCGCTCGACCCCGACACGGCCTCCTCCATCACCGTGCATCTCTACATCGACGGCAAGCCGGTCCTCGCGACACCCGCCACCGGTTCGCGCCCCGACGTCGCCGGCGCCTACCCGGGCTACGGGGCAGCTCACGGCTACTCGGCGAGCATCTCCGGCGTCGCGCCCGGCACGCGCCAGGTGTGCGCCTACGGGATCAACGTGGGCGTCGGGAAGAACATCGCCATCGGCTCGTGCAAGACCGTGGTCGTCTCGTGAGGAGACCACGACTGGTGGCTGCCATCGCAGGAGGCGCGGTGATCGTCGTCGCCGCAGGAGTCGCCCTGTACGTGCTGCGTCCGACCACGGACGATGCGGCGGGGCCTGTGCCCACGTCGGAGGCACCCAGCCCGACGGCGACGGCGACGGCGACACCCGCACCGTCGCGCACGGCGACGGCTCCGGCTCCGTCGGCTTCGGCTCCGCAGCTGGAGACGCCTCCGGCGCAGTCCGACGACGATGCGACGTCGTCGGGTTCCGCGCCCGTGGTCCCCGAACCCCAGGCGGCGCCCTCGGCCCGTCCGACCGCCGCGCCCGACGACTCGGTGGACGATCAGGATCTCACCACCGTCACGGTGACCGTGCCGACGGCCCGATGGGACGCGGCGACCGAGACGCTGACCGCGGCGGGGATCGTCGACGGCGTCGTCGAGACCGGAGGGGTGTGCACCCTCGAGGCCAGATCGGGTGGTGAGGTCGTGCGGGCGACGTCGACGGCTCGAGGCGATGCGACGGCGACGTACTGCGGTTCGGTCTCGGTCAGCACCGCGGACCGCGCGGCCGGAGACTGGTCGGTGACGATGTCGTACCGCTCGTCCACGTCGACCGGCACGTCGGCGGTCGTCCCGGTCGGCGTCCGTCGATCCTGACCGGAAGCCGGACGGGCCCGCCCGCCCCCGAGGGGCTGGCGGGCCCGTCGTCTTCTCAGCGGGGCTTGATCAGACGGCGTCGCACCCGGGTGTAGACCGCGTTGACGCCGCCGTGGCGGAGGTAGAACAGCGCCCGCTCGGCGTCGTGCGCGAGACCGTGACGACGAGGCGGTCGCACGGTGATCAGGCTGCGAGCCGATCGCCGGCCAGGGCCGGGGGCCCCCGGCATGGGCGCGCTCGATCGCGGCGTCTTGTCGGCGGCACGTACGGGCTGACGGCAGAACTCGAGGAGGGGCGCGAGAGCGTTCTCCCACACGAACTGCTTCCGCACGGCGGCGATCTCGCGCTTGGCCGACGCTCTCGCCTCGTCGTCGTAGAGCATCGACTCGAGAGCGGCCGACAGGGCGTCGACGTCGAGCTCGGGGACGGCGATGCCGAGCCCGCTGCTCTCCACGAGGTCGCCGAAGCTGTCGCCGCGCGTGCTGACGATGGGCAGACCCGTCCAGAGGTAGTCCAGGATCCGCGTGCGGAACGAGAAGGTGGTCTCGACGTGCGTGAAGTGCGTCGAGACCCCGGCGTCCGCTTCGAGCAGGTAGTTCTGGCGGTCCTCGTAGTCGACCCACGAGTCGTTCAGGAAGACGTTCTTGTCGAGCACGCCCAGCTGGCGGGCGAGATCTCGGGTCTCGGCGACGATGGCCATCTCGGGGACGTCGGGGTTGGGATGCTTCGTCCCCATGAAGAACAGCCGGACGTCGTCGCGTCGCGTCGCGAGATCGGCGACCGCTCGCACCAGGGTCTTCGGGTCGAACCAGTTGTAGAGACCACCGGCCCAGACGACGATCTTGTCGTCCTCGCCGATGCCGGGGACGACGCCCCGGAGAGCGCGTCGCGTGTGCACGGGCTCGCTGTCGGGCAGACCGAACGGCGCGATGGCGAGCAGCGAGTTGAGCGACTCGTCACGGCTGTAGTTGTGGGCGTTGATGCGGCCCATGGCGGCCATCTGCCCGAGCCAGAAGAGCCTCTGGCGCTCGGACGCGCAGAGGAAGAAGTCGCCGAGACCGATCTGCTTGTTCAGCGAGTCGGCGGCACCCAGGATCTGGTCGTCCCACTCGTCGAGGTCCTTCTCCCGTCCCTGTTCGAGCTGCTCGAGGTGCATCGGGTCGTAGATGTCAACGACGAGCACCTTCTGCGTGCTCTCGAGCACCTCGAACTGCTGGAGCGCGTAGCCCTGGACGACGATGACGTCCGCCCAGTCCTCGTGACGGGCCATGGCGGCCGGGAAGTGCGGCGACACGACCTCGATGTCGAAGGGAGCCTCCATCGTCTCGGCCGTGGTGAGGCTGACGACGCGGACGTCGTGCTCCTTCGAGAGCAGCAGAGCCATGTTCCAGACCCGGATCGCCGGCCCGGCCATCTTCTTGCCGAAGGAGTCGCCGGTGACGATGAGGATGCGTCGTCGGTTCGAGGCCGTGGCGGAGGGGTCGTCCGTCGACGCCTCGAGGGAGGACGGTCGCCCGGCCATGACGGCGAACGCGTCGACCACGGCGTCGTAGCCGTCGAGGTAGCGGGGCATGTCGGCCAGCGGGGTGTCGGTGACCCCGAACAGTCGCGAGAGCTCGCGGTCGGTTCGACGTCGACCGGCCTGCAGCTCACGGCGGGTCTCGGTCAGCGAGGGGAGGTCGTCGACGAAGGCGTCGATGGCGAAGGCGCCGGCGGCACTCGTCTTGGGGATGGACATGTCGGGATCGCTGTCGTCGCCGGGCACCCGCAGGTCGAGCACGCCGGAGTCGACTCCGCCCCGGGCGAGAGAGCGACGGATGATGAGCGACATCGCGGCCGGGAGGGCACTGTTGAGCGACTCCTCGTCGAGGTTCTTGTAGATCGTGTAGAGGGCGTTGCGCTCGAGCAGGTACATCTCTCGGAAGTCGCCGTAGTCCTTCATCGAGGCGTGGTGCTTGTGGTACGCCAAGGACGCCGGCTGGTAGCGGACGCGCCACCCCAGCAGGTTCAGCCGCCAGCCGAGGTCGACGTCGTCGTAGAACATGAAGAGGCGCTCGTCGAAGCCGCCCACCTGCTCGAAGACCTCGGCCCGGACGAACAGGGCGGCACCGGTGCCGAAGAGGATGTCTCGGGCCTCGTCGTGGCTGCCGTCGTCGGGCTCGAGGTAGTGCGGCTTGTGACCCATGCCGAACCACGAGACGGCGGAGTCGACGAAGTCGATCTTCCGGCCCTCCCAGTCGAGCACCTTCGAGGCCACCGCGGCGATGTCCCGACCCTGGTGGAAGGTCTGCACGGCCGCGCGGACCCAGGCCGCGTCGGGGCGCGCGTCGTTGTTCAGGAAGGCGACGAACTCGCCGCTCGACTTCGCCACGCCGAGGTTGCTCCCGCCCGTGAACCCGAGGTTCTTCTTGGACTTGACGAGCATGATGTCGCGGTGCGCCTCGCGGATGCGGGCCGCGCTGTCATCGCCCGAGCCGTTCTCGACGACGATGATCTCGAGGCGCTCCTTCGGCCAGTCGACCTTCTTGAGCTCGGAGATGCAGGCGATGGTGTCGTCCGCACCGCGGAAGTTCACGAGGACGACGGAGACGACTCCGGGGCGGCGTTCAGTCACGAAGGGCCTTTCACAGGGGGCGGAACGGCGAGTCTAGCAACCGGCCGACACGCCGGATGGGGCTCGGTGCCCCGGCAGCATGCCACGATGGATGCTCATCTGCTCGGTCGCCCAGGGGGAATCCATGTCGTCAACTGCTCCTCCGGCGATGGTCGCCGACGATGGCACCTCGGCCGGTCCTGTCGCGCGCAGGATCGCGGGGATCGCCGTGCCCCTGCTGCTCGTCGTCGTCGGCACGGTGGTGTCGTGGCTGCGTCTCCCTCCCGCGGCGCGCTCCACCCTCTGGGCCGAGGACGGTCGCAACTTCATCGGGGACCGCATCGCGGACGGCCCGATCGCCGGCCTGCTGACCGTCTACGAGGGGTACTTCCACGTCGTACCGCGGATCATCGCCGACCTCGTGGTCTCACTGCTGCCGGTCGACCGGTACGCCGTCGCGATGTCGGCCGCCTCCTGCGTCGTGGTCGGTCTCGTGACCGCCCTCGTCTACGTCACCTCGCGCTCGGTCGTGCCCGGGGTCGCGGGCCGGGTCGTCGTCGCGTCCATCACCTTCCTGGTGCCGAGCGCCTCGATCGAGGTGCTCGGCAACACCGCGAACCTGCACTGGTACTTCATCTGGGCCGCACCGTGGATGCTCCTGTCCGAACCGCGGACGAGACGGAGCGGCGTCCTGCTCGGCGTCGTGATGCTCGCGGCCGGCCTGACCGAGATCCAGCTGATCCTCTTCGTGCCGCTCGTGCTGCTGGCCTGGCGCCGACCGTTCGCACGCCCGATGTGCGTCGCGCTCGTCTTGAGCGTCGGTGCCCAGGTCGCCGCGACCCTGCTGTCTCCTCGAACCGAGAACACCAACGCGATCAGCGGCCTCGACTCGATCGCCATCGGGTATCTGCTCAACGCGGTGGGCGGAACGATCGCGGCGACGACGGACGGCGTGAAGAACCTGGTCGCGGACGCAGGACTCCTGCCGTTCGTCCTCACTCTGCTCGTGGCGGTCGCCGCCGCCGTCTACCTCGTGGTCCGCGGAGATCTGCGCGAGCGCGTCTTCGCCGTGACAGCGGCCGCCGCCTCCGCAGGGATCTGGGTGGCCGCGGTGACGCTGAACCCCCAAGAGCAGTTCGAGTACGCGCAGACGATCGACGAAGGGCTCCCGACGTTCGTCCTGCTGCGCTACGCGGTCGTCCCCTCGATGTTCCTCCTGGCGGTGACGGTGGTGGCCGCGTCACGACTCTGGCGCGAGCGTGGCCCCGTCCGTCTCATCGCCCCGCTGCTGGCGGTGCTCGTCGTCGCCGTCCAGCTGAGCGGCGTCGTCACGACGGAGAACCGCCGACACAAAGGCCCCATCTGGTCGGTGCAGGTGGACCAGGCCGAGACGGCCTGCCTCTCGATCGATCCGTCCGCCGTCGAGACCATCCGGACGGCGCCGGAGCGGCGTTCGCCCCCCAGTCCCTGGAACGTCATGATCGAATGCGACGATCTCCTCGACGGCCGCGTGGAGTGACCCGGGCTCGAGCAGACCGGGTCGTCAGTTCGGCAGGCGGGAGCGCCACGACCGCTTGCGGGCGGCGACGGTGGCCACCGTCACGAAGAGCATCAGCGAGCCCTCGAACAGCACGTAGCTCTCCGCCAGGGCCGTGACCCCGATCAGCACGAGCACGAGGGCCGGCCAGACGTAGGCGACGATCGGGTGGCCGGAGGCGGTGGTCCAGCTCCGGACGAACGCGAGGGTCCCGGCGACGACGAAGAGCAGGACGCCGGCGAGGCCGAGCTGCAGCCCCATGTCGTAGAAGGCGTTCAGGCCCGTCGCATGCGGACGGCCGCTCGGCGAGATGATGGTCGAGAACGGGAAGATCTCGCCGGGCCACTGCCCCACGAAGCCCCACCCCGTCACGTCGTGGACGCTCGTCAGCTCGCGGATCCGCGCCCAGAGGGCCGTCCGGACCGACAGGTCGGCCGTGGCGTCGACGGAGTCGAGGAGGCGCGAACGGCCCGCGTAGGCCAGCGTCCCGCCGATCACGACGAGCGTCGCCAGCGCTCCCTGCAGCAGAGGGCGACGCCGTTCGGGCGCCCGACGCAGCGCGTTGAGCGCCAGCCCGGCCACCACGAGTGCGAGAACCGCCACGGCCGTGACCGGCGAGCGGGCGAGCAGCAGGGTCGTCATGGCGACCAGCCCGGAGGCGACCGCCTGCGGACGGGGCACAGACCGGGTGAGGAACTCGACGGCGAAGGTGATGAGGGCCAGTGCGGCGAGGTAGCCGATGTAGTTGCGCGTGCCGGCGATGCCCTGGATGGGCCCGCCGTAGGCCAGGTTGCCCTGGATGCCGAGGAAGGGGATGGGCTGGTCGATGAGCAGCCCGCTGAACACCTCGAGAGCCAGCGAGGTCACCAGCACGATCCGCAGTGCGTCGCCGACGGCGCGCACCACCTGGACGAGATCCCGTCCGAGCGCGAGGTAGATGCCGAGGGCGCCGAACGCGGCCGCGTACGCCGCGCCTCCTACGGTCACCCAGGTGTACTCGCTCCAGAACACGCTGAGGCCCATGAACCCGAACAGGGCGATGAGCGACACGGGCAGGATGCCGCGCCACTCGATGTGGTGCCGCTGGCCGAAGAGCGAGACGCCGGCCAGGACGACCAGGGCCGCCAGGATCGCCACGGAGCCCGGCCAGCCCATCAGCGTGCGGACCGACTCGGTCGTGAAGGCGTAGAGCACGATGGCGACCGCGAGGGCCTGGCTGAAGTGACCGCCCGCCGAGAACCCGATCCAGGCCGACACGTAGCGGCGGATCGGGTCGCGCTCGTCTCGGGTCTGCCTCACGCGACCATTGTGGCAGGGCGGCCTCTGGGCGCCGTCGTCACGGACGGAGGGCGTCGGTGGGCTCGGCGACCCGGTCGTGGTCGCTCCAGCCGTGGGCGTCGCGCCGGGTCACGACCACGACCACGACCAGCAGCGCGAAACCCCACTCGACGATCAGGCGTGACTCGGCGATGCCGTGCACGAGCAGCGCGACGACGAGCAGCAGCGGCAGCAGGTCGAGCGTCGCCCACGGGGCCTCCCGCCCGACGCCGAGGACACGGCGGTCGGTGGCCCACCACCACGAGCGCGCCAGCACGCCGAGGCACACGAGGCCGAAGAGCACGAGCCCGATCCAGCCGAGCTGGAACCAGACGTCGAGGTAGGCGTCGTGCGCCTGCAGATAGACGACGCCGTTCCGCTCGGCGAGGTCGGTGAACGGGGCGGCCCAGGGAACCCAGTAGCCGACCCAGCCCCAGCCGACGACCGGGTGCTGCGCGCCCAGGTCGAGCACCGCGGCCCAGATGTCGGTGCGGCCGGTGAGGTCGCTGCTGCGACCCAGCGCGCCGAGCAGAGGCGTGCGGGCGAGCACGGCGACGACGGCCACGACCACGACGGCGGCCACGGCGGCCAGGTACAGACGAGGACGCCGAGGAGGCGCGGTGCGGCGGACCAGCAGCACGAGCGCCAGCACGGCCACCACGGCGAGGCCGCTCGCCGCGGTGGTCGCCGATCGGGTGAGCAGCAGGGCGGCGATCGCGAGGGCGACCCCGATCGTGCCCGCACGCGAGCTGATGGTGCGGGCCGACCACTGCGACGCGGTGACGACGAGCGCCAGGAGGGCCAGGATGCCCAGGATGTTGCTGTTGCCCTGCAGCCCCTGGATGCGACCGCCCTCGAGCAGCACGTCGCGCGACCAGAAGAAGGCGTCGGGCACCCCGCCGGTGCAGTCGAGGTAGACGGGGCAGACTGGGCGTCGGACGAGGGTCGCGACGATCAGCTCGAAGAGCAGCGACAGACCGACGTGGATGCGGAGGGCCCGACCGAGCGCCGCGACGATGAGCGGCCAGGGGAGCGACCAGGCGACCGCCAGGGCGCCGAGCATGGTGGCCAGGGTCGCGACGATGCCGAGCGCCGACGCGCCGGGGTACTGCGACCAGGTGATCGAGACGACCGCCCAGATCGTGAAGAGCACGAGCAGCCGGGGGAGCCGCCGGGGGTCGGGCCGGTTGCGGGCGACGACGACCGCGGAGGCGACGACCATCGCCCCGCAGGCGACGCCCCAGCCCCAGAAGGAGGTGCCGTTGCGGAGCACGTCGCCGCCGAACAGGACGAGGAACGCCAGCGTCGCGAAGACCGTGCCCTGTCGACGCGGTGCCAGGACCGCGGGCGGGGAGGTGGTCGTCGACGTCATGGGCACCAGGCTAGACGACGGGCCGCCCCGGCCGGGGCGGCCCGTCGTGGACCTGTGGAGGAGCGGGGTCAGACGAAGGCCGCCTGGCCGGTGATCGCCCGACCGACGATCAGCGTGTTCATCTCGCGCGTGCCCTCGTAGCTGTAGAGGGCCTCGGCGTCCGCGAAGAACCGGGCGACGTCGTAGTCGAGCACGATGCCGTTGCCCCCGAGCACCTCCCGCGCGTAACCGACGGTCTCGCGCATCCTCGCCGTCGTGAACGCCTTGGCGAGCGACGCGTGCTCGTCGCGCTGGACCCCCTCGTCGAGCATCTGCGAGCAGCGCGCCACCAGGGCGATCGAGGCGGTGATGTTGCCGATGCTCTTGACCAGCAGATCCTGGACGAGCTGGTGCTTGGCGATCGGCTTGCCGAACTGGACGCGCTCGTTGGCGTAGGCGAGCGCCGCCTCGTAGGCGCCGATGGAGTTGCCGACGGCGGCCCAGGCCACGTCGGCGCGGGTGAGGCGGAGGACGGCAGCGGTGTCGCGGAACGACGTCGCCTGCTGGAGGCGCAGGCGGTCGGGGACGCGTACGTCGGTGAGGGTGATGTCGGCGTTCTGGACGATGCGGAGGCTCTGCTTGTCCTCGATCTTGGTGGCCGAGTACCCCGGTGTCGAGGTCGGGACGATGAAGCCCTTCACCTGGCCGTCCTCCGCGCTCTTCGCCCAGATGATCGTGATGTCGCTGAAGGTCGCGTTGCCGATCCAGCGCTTCGACCCGTTGAGGACCCAGTCGTCGCCGTCGCGGGTGGCGACGGTGCGCAGGCCCTGCGCCGAGTCGCTGCCCGAGAGGGGCTCGGTCAGCCCGAACGCGCCCACGACCTCGCCGCTGGCCATCTTCGGCAGCCACTCGGCACGTTGCTCGGGTGATCCGCCGACGCTGATCGATCCCATGGCCAACCCGTTCTGCACCCCGCAGAAGGTCGCGACGGAGGCGTCGACCCGGGCGAGCTCGAGGGCGACCCAGCCGCGGAACACGGCGGAGTTCTCGAACGGCCGGGTCTCGTCCCACGGCATGCCGAACAGGCCGAGACCCGCCAGGCCCTTGACGACCTCGTGCGGGAAGGTCGCGTCGGCCCAGTGCCGGTTGACGATCGGCTTGACCTCGGTCTCGAGATACGAGCGCAGCTCGGACAGCACGCCCTTCTCGCGATCCGAGAGCTGGTCTTCGAATCCGAAGAAGTCGCTGGCCAGCGTGCTGAACGAGGTGAGGGTCGTCGATGACATCCGTGCTCCATTGCTCTGTGTCGGGGCCCTGCGCGGCCTGGCCGCCGGGACCCGGCGAGCCTAGGCACGCCGCCCGCGCGCGGCAACGGACTTGGTAGTTTTGGCCAACGCCTCCCGGTTGAGGCCCCGATGTCTTTGTAGAGGGGCCCCAAGCCCTCCACTCGACAAGCAGGTAGAGCATGTTCCTGGCCATCACCAACACGCCCCGCGACTACGCATGGGGCTCGACCACCGCGATCTCGACGCTGCTCGGGCGCCGACCGTCCGGGCGACCCGAGGCGGAGCTGTGGCTGGGGGCCCACGCCGGCTCGCCGAGCGTCGTCGTCAACCCGGCCGTCGTGGGCGGGGCCGACACGCTGGCCGACTGGTTCGCCGCCGAGCCGGATCGCGCCCTCGGCCGTGGCCGGTCCGAGCTGCCGTTCCTCTTGAAGGTCCTCGCCGCCGATTCCCCGTTGTCGATCCAGGCGCACCCGACCCCCGAGCAGGCGAGGGCCGGCTTCGCCGCCGAGAACGAGGCGGGCGTGCCCCTCGACTCGCCGTCGCGCAACTACAAGGACCCGTTCCCGAAGCCCGAGATCATCGTCGCTCTCAGCGACGCGTTCGAGGCGCTCTGCGGCTTCCGCACCCTGGCCGAGACCGTCGCCGACGTCGATGCCCTCGACGGCGGCACCGGCCGGCTGTCGACGCTCCGCGGCATGATCGAGACGTCGCTCGAGACGACTCTGACGCGGCTGTTCGACGGCTCCGACGACTCTGCTCGGATCGTCGCGGACGTCTCCGAGCTCGCGCAGGGCGTGGCCGACCCGTCGCCCTCGATCGCGACCGTCGCCGACCTCTCCGGTCGCTACCCCGGCGATCCCGGCGTCGTCGTCTCGCTGCTGCTCAACCACGTGACCCTCTCCCGTGGCGAGGCGCTCTTCCTCCCGGCGGGCAACGTGCACGCGTACCTCGGGGGTCTCGGGGTCGAGCTGATGGCGCCGTCCGACAACGTCCTCCGCGGCGGCCTCACCCCGAAGCACGTCGACGTCCCCGAGCTGCTCGAGGTGCTCGACTTCGACCCGCTGCCGGTCCCGTACCTCCGTCCGGTCGAGACCGCGCGCGGGGTCGAGCGGTTCGACCCGACGGGCGTCGGCTTCGCCCTCCTCCGGGTGGACGCCGGAGGCGCGGGCGCGGTCGTGCAGATCGGCGGACCGAGCATCATGCTCGTCACCGAGGGCGAGGTGCAGGTGAAGGGTCAGGACGGCAGCATCCGCCTCGCGACCGGCGAGTCCGCGTTCGTCACACCCGACGAGGTCCGGCTGGCCGTCACCGGGGGAGGGACCCTCTACGTGGCGACCCCCGCCTGAGCCGTCGACCCGCGCCTCCTCGGTGCGAGCGAGCCGCCGCGGCGGCGCCCCCGTCGCTGACTAGAGTTGCCCCATGTCTTGGTTGGTCACCGGCGGCGCCGGCTACATCGGATCCCATGTCGTCCGCGAGTTCCGGTCGGCGGGGATCGACGCGGTCGTGCTCGACGACCTCTCGTCGGGCATCGAGTCGTTCGTGCCCGAGGGGGTGCCGTTCGTCCGGGGGTCGATCCTCGATGGCGACCTCGTCTCCGAGACGATCGCCCGCCACGGCGTCACCGGCGTCGTCCACGTCGCGGGCTACAAGTACGCCGGTGTGTCCGTCCAGCGTCCGCTGCACACCTACGACCAGAACGTGACGGGCACGCAGCGCCTGCTCGAGGCGATGACCGGGAACGGCGTCGATCGCATCGTGTTCTCGTCGAGCGCCGCCGTCTACGGCACCCCGCCCACCGAGCTCGTCACGGAGGACACCCCCAAGGCCCCCGCCTCGCCGTACGGCGAGAGCAAGCTGATCGGCGAGTGGCTGCTGCGCGACCAGGCGGTGGCGACCGGACTCCGTCACACGAGCCTCCGCTACTTCAACGTGGTCGGCTCCGGACACCCCGAGCTGTACGACGCCAGCCCGCACAATCTCTTCCCCCTCGTGTTCGACGCGCTCGCCGCGGGTCGCACGCCGCGCATCAACGGCGACGACTACGCCACGCCCGACGGCACCTGCGTGCGCGATTACGTGCACGTCGCCGACCTCGCCGTGTCGCACGTGGCCGCCGCTCGACGCCTCGACGCGGGCGAGCCGGTCGAGCCCGCCTACAACCTCGGTTCGGGAGGCGGGGTGTCGGTCCGGGAGATCATGGACGCCATGCGCGAGGGCACCGGCATCGACTTCACGCCCGAGGTCGCCCCTCGGCGCGCAGGCGATCCGGATCGCATCGTCGCCGACGGCGCGCTCGCGGCCCGCGACCTCGACTGGACGATGCGACACAGTCTGCTCGACATGGTCTCGAGCGCCTGGGCCGCCGCCCCGCGCGCCTGAGCCGGCGCGACGAGCCGAACCGTACCCCGACACGCCGGGGCCCGCTTGACCCTCGATGAGGGGTTCAGGGTTTATTGGGCCCTGACTTGACGTGGCCGAATTACACCGGTGTAATTGACCCCATCGCAGCCGTTCAGGGGGCGACGACGACGAGGGGAGATGTGCTGTGACGATGAACGACACCCGTGTCGGAGTACCCGACGACTGGCACGTCGACCCGGTCCTGCTCGGCGTCCCCGGCGTGCGCAAGAACCAGGTCGACGACGAAGAGAACCAGCTCGCCTGGCAGGCCGACTCGCTCTGCGCGCAGACCGATCCCGAGGCGTTCTTCCCCGAGAAGGGCGGAAGCACCCGCGACGCCAAGAAGATCTGCGCCTCGTGCGACGTCAAGGCCCAGTGCCTCGAGTACGCCCTGCAGAACGACGAGCGCTTCGGCATCTGGGGTGGTCTGTCGGAGCGCGAACGACGGAAGCTCCGCAAGCAGGCCTGACCCGCGCCTCCTCGACATCACGGCGTGCTCCCCGAACGGGCGGCACGCCGTCGTCGTACCCGGTCATGGGTGGTTCACAGGTGCGCCGGGACCGGCGCGCCGGTCGACGGAGGTGCGAGGCTCGACCTAGGCTGCACAGGTCATGCAGCCGAGAGTCACAGCGATCCTCGTCGCCCCCGGTGGGGCGACCTACCTCGACCGAACCCTCGAGGGTCTGTCGCGTCAGACGCGACCGCCCGAGGCCCTCGTGGTCGTCGACACCGGTGGACCGGACTCGGCGGCGGGCCGCCTGTCATTGAGCGGCGCCGCCCAGCTGACCAGCGTCCCCGCGGCCCGGACGTTCGGCGAGGCCCTCTCTCACGGCGTCCGCGTGTCGGGCCCGACGTCGGACGCCCCGCACGACACCCACGACGAATGGCTGTGGTTCCTCGGGCACGACAACGCGCCGGAGCACGACGCGCTCGAGCGTCTGATGGCGACGGTCGAGGTGGCTCCCTCCGTGGCGGTCGCCGGTCCGAAGCTGATGCGCTGGGACGAGCCGGGCACGATCGCCGAGTTCGGCGAGACCATGACCCGCTACGGGGCGTCGATGCCGCTCGTCGAGAACGAGCTCGATCAGGGGCAGCACGACTTCCACGACGACGTCCTCGGCGTCGCCGCGGGCGGCATGCTCGTGCGGCGGAGCGTCTGGGACGCTCTCGGCGGGTTCGACCCGGGTCTGCCGCACGTCGACGCGTCGCTCGACTTCTCGGTGCGGGCGAGACTCGCCGGACACCGGGTGATCGCCGTCCCCGCCGCGCACGTCAGCAGCGCGGGCAATCCGGAGGACTTCGGGCAGTCGCACGGCGGGCAGGCTCGTCGGGCCCGGCTGCGTCGGGCGGCGCAGCTCCACCGACGCCTCGTCTACGCACCTCTCGCCGCACTGCCCCTGCACTGGCTCAGCCTCGTCCCGTTGGCCGTCGTCCGCAGCGTCTGGCACCTCCTCACCAAGAACCCCGGTGCGGTCCTCGGCGAGTTCTCGACCGCTCTGCGCGTGGCCTTCGGGGGAGGGCGCGTGCCCGCCGCACGCCGGGCGCTGCACCGGACCAGGACGGTGTCGTGGTCGGCCGTCGAACCCCTGCGGGCCAGCTACAACCAGGTGCGCGAGCGTCGGGTGAACGAGCGCGACGCCCTGGTCGCCCGGGGCGAGGACTCCGCCGACCCGAGGGCCAGCTTCATCGGATCGGGCGGACTGTGGGTCGTCGTCGCCACGGCCGTCGTGAGCGTGGTCGCGTTCCTCCGGCTGGTGCGCGAGCCCGCGATGACCGGCGGCGGACTCCTGCCGCTGAGCACCACCGTCGGAGAGCTCTGGAAGTCCGTCGGCTGGGGCTGGCGCGAGATCGGCGCCGGCTTCGTCGGCCCGTCCGACCCGTTCGCCCTCGTCGTGGCGCTCCTCGGGACGGCCACCTTCTGGTCTCCGTCGACGTCGGTGCTCGCCGTCTACCTCGTCGCTGCGCCCGTCTCCGCGCTCGGCACCTTCTTCGTCGCCCGGCGCATCACGACGCGTTCGTGGGTCCCCGCCGTCGCGGCCGCGCTCTACGCCGTGTCGTCGCCCCTGTTCTCGTCACTCCAGACCGGGCACCTCGGAGCGGTCGTCGCGCACATGGCGCTGCCGTTCTTCATCTGGGCGCTCATCGGAGCGGCGCGCTCGTGGGCCTCGGGGGCGGCCGCGTCGCTGCTCTTCGCGCTCGTCGCAGCCGGTGCACCCGTCCTCCTGCCGGCGCTGCTCCTCCTCTGGATCGGATCGCTCGCCACCCGGCCGAGGGGGATCCACCGCATGCTGGCGATCCCCCTGCCGGCCGTGGTGCTGTTCGCCCCGCTGGCGATCGTCCAGACGATGCGCGGCACGTGGTGGGCCCTCCTCGCCGACCCCGGAGTCCCCACCCGGACGGATCCCGCGTCGCCCCTCCAGCTCCTGCTCGGCTCTCCCGAGACCGGTCTGAACGGATGGACCGCCCTCCTCGGTGGGTCGGGCGTCCAGGGCGGGACGCTCGCGATCATCGTGGCAGTGGGTCTCGTGCCCCTCGCGCTCCTCGCGCTCGCCTCGCCCTTCGTCGGCTCGCGCACCCGTGCCGTGCCGGCGCTCGTCATCGCCCTGGCCGGCTACCTCACGGCCGTGGTGGCGACGCAGCTGTCGATCATCGGCGTCGGCAGCGAGAGCACGACGATCTGGGCCGGAGGCGCGCTCAGCCTCTACCTGCTCGGTCTGATCGGCGCGGCCTCGGTCACGCTCGATCGACTGCCCCGGATCGCGCCGGCGTCGGGTGTCGTCGTGGCGGTGTTCGCGGTCGCCGCGGCCGTGCCCGTGGTGATCGGCTCGCTCTCGGGCGCGGCGGACATCCGCTCGAGCACCGGTCGGATCCTGTCCGCCTACGTGACGGCGGAGGCCGAGGCGTCACCGGAGATCGGAACCCTGGTGCTGACGCCGCAGCCCGACGGCTCGCTGGCGGTCTCGCTCGAGCACGGGCAGGGGTCGACCCTCGACGACCAGTCGTCCCTCGACTCGACGGCGCAGAGTCTCACCTCGACCACCGACGACCTCACCGTCCTCGCCGGCAACCTGGTGAGCCGGAGCGGATTCGACCCCTCCGACGACCTCGCGCGCCAGGGCATCGGCTTCGTGCTGCTGACCGAGGGCGCGGACGACCCGGACTCCTCGGCTCTGGCCCAGCGATCGAGCGAGGCCCTCGACGCCGACGCGGCGTTCCTGCCGGTCGGCGACACCAGCAACGGTCTGCTCTGGCGCTACATCGACTCGACCGACCAGCGCGAGCCGCACCCCGACGGCGGTCCGCTCGGCGTGATCGTCCTGGTCACCTGGGCCCTCGTGCTCGGCTCGGCCCTCCTGCTGGCGCTTCCGACGACTCCGCGTCGTCGCCGCAGCCGTGCCGGGACGCCCGAAGCCGAGCAGCCCGCCACCACCTTCGACGAGGAGAGAGATGACTGAGCGATCCGTCGCCTCGACCACCGGACGCATCATCGTGGGGGTGGTGGGGATCGCGGTCGGCGTGGCCGTCGTGACCGCCGCGACCGTCCTGCCCCTGCCGAGTCTCGAGGCGACTCCGGCCGGTCAGGTCGTCACGCCCGTCCCCCTCGACCCGCAGCGGGTCTGCGGCGGCAGCGTGCTCAGGCTCTCCGACGCCGAGGGGCAGCAGGCGACGACCGCCAGCGCCGTCGACAGTGCGCAGGTCGTCACGTCCTCGAGCGCCGACGACGAATCGACGACGACGCTCGCCGGCGCGGACGGCAGCAGCTCCGACCCTCTGCTCGTGACCGCGCCTCTGGCAGGAGACGACGTCCCCCTCGTCGCGGCGGCGCAGAGCCAGGCGGTCGCCTCCGACGATCTCGTCGGATTCGCCAGTGCCCCGTGCACCGAGCCCAGCAGCTCGACGTGGTTGGTCGGCGGGTCGACCGAGACCGGTCGCGTCTCGCTGATCACCCTCGTCAACCCGAGCGACGTCAACTCCACGATCGACCTCGACATCTCCGCCGAGAACGGCCCCGTCCAGGGCCCCGGCATCGAGGGCATCGTGGTGGGCCCGCGCAGTCAGCGGGTCATCCCGCTCTCCGGCTTCTCGACGGGACTCCTCTCCCCGGTCGTGCACGTCACCAGCCGCGGCGGCCAGATCGTCGCGTCGATGCAGGAGTCGATCGTCCGGACGCTCGATCCGGGCGGGGTGGACATCATCAGCGGAGCGGCGGGACCCAGCACGACCTCGGTCGTCCCCGGGATCATCGTCCGCGGGGGCGAGACCCTCGAGGCGGCGTTGGCGGACCCGGCCGCCGGCGATCTGCAGAGCGCCCTGCGTCTCTTCGCGCCGGGCGATTCGGCGGCGCTGGTATCCGTGCGCATCGCCTCGGACGACGGCACCGGCACGTCCTTCGACACGCGAGTCGAGTCCGGTCTCGTGACGGACGTGCCGATCGACGGCCTGGCGGACGGCCGTTACACGGCGACCATCACGTCGGACGTCCCGGTCGTGAGCGCCGTCCGCACCTCGGCGCTGTCCGCCGACGGCGCCGTCGACGTGTCTTGGGCGGCCTCGGCGCCGGCCCTGTCCGGCAGCACCCTCCTGTCGGTGCCGGAGGGCGAGGGCGCAGGTCTCACCCTGGCGAACCCGACGGACGACGTCGTCTCGGCGACGGTGAGCGTCGACGGCAAGGATCAGGTCGTGGAGGTGCCGGCGACCGGCAGCGCGACTCTCGAGGTGTCAGCGGGGCAGTCGGTGCTGCTGACGGGCGCCGACGGGCTCCGTGCGGGCATGAGCTTCTCGGCGGACGGAGCGGTCGCGGCGTGGCCGGTCGTCTCGCCGCTGCCGGCGTCGTCCCCGGTCACCGTCTACCCCTGAGATCGACGCGGGGCGGGGCCGATCACTGGTCGCGCCAGCGGTCGGGCGCGAGCTCCCACGGGTCCTTGCCGAGCAGTTCGGCCACGGCGCGGAACACGTGGCCTTCGACGAGCACCCGGTGGTCCCAGTCGCCGTCGGGCGAGGACCGGTGCTCGTGCGCCGGCGCGAGTCGTTCGATCGGCAGACGGTACAGGAGGACCCGGCGGGCCTGCCGGTCGACGAGCCAGCGCTCGACGCGGGTCCGATCGGGCTCGGCCGGCAGACCGGCCACCTCGAAGGTCACGCCCTCGAGCTCGTCGGGCCAGAGCTCGCGCAGGTAGTCGGCGGTCGAGGCGACGATGTCGTCGAACAGGTCGACCCGCGTGCGGAGGAACGGCAGATGCGGACCGGCCGCCGACGAACGGAGCCCCCGGCCGTGACGGTCGCGGTGATGCGAGCGATCGGTGACGCGGACGTGATGTGGCCTGGCCATCCCGTCATGCTAGCCCGCGGCGCGGATCTGCCCCCGGCGGTACGCACTAGTCTCGTGTCCGATGAACGCGCGTCCCTGCAGCAAGGTCACCTGCCACCGCGAGGCGGCGGCGACCCTGACATACGTGTACTCCGACCAGATGGTGGTCGTCGGCCCGCTGAGCGGCGTCGTCGAACCCCACGGATACGACCTCTGCGAGCGACACGCATCGACGTTGTCGGTTCCGCAGGGGTGGGAGGTCCTGCGCCGGGTAGTTTTGGGGAATGACATCTGAGAGCCCCGACCTCACCGCCTTCGTGAAGACCTACGACGTCAGGGGGCTCGTCGGCAGCCAGCTGACCGAAGAGGTCGTCGAGGCCTTCGGTGCGGCCTTCGCCGACGAGATCGAGGCCGCCGGCTCCGAGCTCGTCGTCGGCCACGACATGCGCGACTCCTCGCCCGCCTTCGCCGCCGCCTTCGCCCGGGGGGCTCGCGCCCGTGGCGCGGACGTCGTCGCGCTCGGGCTCTGCTCGACCGACGAGTCGTACTTCGCCTCGGGCTCGCTGTCGGCTCCGGCCGCGATGTTCACGGCCAGCCACAACCCGGCCAGCTACAACGGCATCAAGATGAGCCGTGCGGGTGCCCAGGGCATCAGTCTCGACACCGGGCTGGCGTCAATCCGCGACCGCGCCTCCTCGTATCTCGACGGCGGCATCGAGGCCGTCGCCGAGCCGGGCGGGATCCGCGAGTACGACGCGCTGGGCGACTACGCCGCGTACCTCCGTCGACTCGTCGACCTGTCGACCATCCGGCCGATCAAGGTCGTCGTCGACGCGGGCAACGGCATGGGCGGGCTGACCGTCCCGGCCGTGCTCGGCACCGCCGCGGGGCTCGCCGAGCTGCCGATCGAGATCGTGCCGATGTACTTCGAGCTCGACGGCACGTTCCCCAACCACGAGGCGAACCCGCTCGAGCCCGCGAACCTCGTCGACCTGCAGAAGGCCGTCGTCGAGCACGGCGCCGACCTGGGGCTCGCCTTCGACGGCGACGCCGACCGCTGCTTCGTCGTCGACGAGAACGGCGACGCGGTCACCCCGTCGGCTGTGGCGGCCATCGTCGCGGTGCGCGAGATCGCGCGCGTGCGGGCCCTCGAGCCCGACGCCGACATCGCCGTCATCCACAACCTCATCACCTCGCGGGCCGTGCCCGAGGCCATCGAGGCGGCGGGCGCGACGCCGGTCCGCACCCGGGTGGGGCATTCGCTGATCAAAGACGAGATGCGCGAGACCGGCGCGATCTTCGGCGGCGAGCACTCGGCACACTACTACTTCCGCGACTTCTGGGGTGCCGACAACGGCATGCTCGCCGCCATGCACGTGCTGGCCGAGTTCGGTTCGCAGGACGAGCCGCTGTCGACGCTCACGAACCGCTACACGCCGTACTCGGCGAGCGGCGAGATCAACTCGACGGTCACCGACGTGCCCGCCGCCTATGCGCGCATCGTCGACGCCTACGCGGGGGTCGGCGACTTCGACGAGCTCGACGGTCTCACGGTGAACGGCGCGTCCGACGAGGGCGGCTTCTGGTGGTTCAACGTGCGCCCCTCGAACACCGAGCCGCTGCTGCGTCTCAACGCCGAGGCGGCCACCGAGCCCGAGATGATCCGCGTCCGCGACGACGTGCTGCGTCTCATCCGCGGTTAGTCTGTACCCCCAGGGGGTATCCGCCGGTCGGGTGCGTCGGGCCCGTCGGCCCGCTCGCCCCACCCGGTGATCGATGGACGAGGAGGCGCGGTGACGGACCACGAGACGGCCAGCCCGGCACACCACGTCGGCTACAGCGGCGACAAGGAGCAGATCCTCAAGCGCCTGCGTCGCGCCGAGGGGCAGGTCAGGGGCATCCAGCGGATGGTCGACGACGACACCTACTGCATCGACGTGCTGACCCAGGTCAGCGCGGCGACCAAGGCGCTCGAGACGGTCGCCCTGCAGCTCCTCGACGACCATCTCGCGCACTGCGTGGCCGAGGCGGCCCGAGAGGGCGGCGAGATCGCCGATCAGCGCATCCGCGAGGCCTCGGCGGCCATCGCGCGTCTCGTCCGCTCGTAGGTCAGCGCCGGGGGAACCCGGGGACGGTGCCGGTCAGGGCCGGTTCGAGACGGGCCAGCATCGCGGCCTCGCGGGCGAGGGCGGTCGACTCACGTTCGCGGCGGAGCACCGCGACTGCGGTCAACCAGAGCTGGGGATCCACGTCGGGCACCGGCGAGACGTGGGCCCGGACCTCGTCGGCGAGCTCGGCGGCCACCCGGAGCCGACTCGACGGGATGAGGCGCGAGCCCTGCTGCACGAACGCGGCGACCCGTCGGGCCGTGCCCTCGGGCAGCCGGGCGACGTCGGCGATCGAGGCCCAGCCGGCGAGCTCGGGCGGCATCACGGCGATGACGCGGCTGTCTCTGGCCAGTCTCTCGTTGCGGCTGTACGTGCCCGCCATCAGATCGCCGAGACGTCGGGACGAGCCGTTGAGCAGGCCGACCACGACCGCGAGCCCGCCGGTCGTGAGGACGATCTCGAGCAGCCCGACGAGCGACCGGGTGAGGGCGTGCCGGAAGCCGATCGCGCCTCCGTCGACTCGGACGATCCGGGCGCCGACGACCAGGCGCCCGAGCGAGCGACCGTGGGACACCGTCTCGACGACGGCGGGGACGATGATGAGGCCGAAGGCGACGGAGCCGATCACGAAGGCCTGCGAGAGCGCGTCGTCGAGCACGCCCGCCTCGTTCAGCAGCCCCACCAGGACGATCAGCCCGACGACCGAGGTCGCGTACACGAGGTAGTCGATGATCACGCCCGCACCCCGCAGGACGATGCTCGTGGGGCGGAGGTCGAGGGCCACGGCCTCGCCGGTCACGAGCTCGTCGCCCCCCGCCGTGAACGTCTCGACCTGGTCGGCGCGCAGGGCCACCGGGGAGGCGCGTGGTGGCGTGCGGCGAGGCATGCCTAGTATCTAATCAGAATGGACATCGACGCCTACGCCGCAGCCCACGGCCACGACTGGGCCGAGCTCGACCGTCTGGCGCGCCGTCGGCGACTCACGGGCGACGAGGCGGACCGGCTCGTCGCGCTGTACCAGTCCGGTGCCGGCGAGCTGTCTGCGCTCACGACGGCCACCGGCGACTCGCCGGCCGCCGACCGGCTGTCGATGACCCTGTCGCGTGCCCGGCTGCGATTCACCGGCGCGGGTCGGAACGTCCTCCGGCAGCTGCCGACCTTCTTCTGGGTGCAGCTGCCCGCGGCCCTCTACCGGGTCCGCTGGGCGTCGATCGCGGTGGCGCTGGCGACCGCGATCGTGGCGACCGTGTTCGCCGTCTGGGCGGCGCAGACCCCGGCCGTCCTGGCGTCGTTCGGGTCGGAGGAGTTCCGGCGCCAGTTCGCCGAGCAGGACTTCGTGCAGTACTACTCCGAGAGCGCCTCCAGCTCGTTCACGGGGCAGGTGTGGACGAACAACGCCTACATCGCCGCCCAGTGCGTGGCCTTCGGCATCACCGGCGTCTGGGTGCCCTACGTCGTGTTCGGCAACGCCGTGAACCTGGGGGTATCGGCCGGCATCATGGCCGATCAGGGTCGGCTCGACTACTTCTTCCTGTACATCGCCCCCCACGGCCAGCTCGAGCTCTACAGCATCTTCGTCGCCGCCGCGGCCGGACTCCTGATCTTCTGGTCCTGGGTCGCCCCGGGCGCCCGCACCAGGGGTCAGGCGCTGGCCGAAGACGGTCGGGCCCTCATCACGATCGCCGTCGGGCTGGTGCTCGCCCTGCTCGTGTCCGGGGTCATCGAGGGGTTCGTGACCCGTCAGGCCTGGCCCTGGCCGGTGAAGATCGGCATCGGGACGATCGCCCTGCTGGCGTTCCTGGCCTACCAGTGGGTGCTGGGCGGTCGTGCCCACCGGGCGGGCGAGACCGGCGACCTCGACGAGTTCGAGGCCGGCGCGACCCGCCTCGTCTCGGCCTAGAGCCGCCCCGCGGCCTTCAGGGCCAGGTACCGGTCGGCCAGAGCGGGCGGCAGGTCGGCCGGGGCGGCCATCACGACGTCGGCGCCCGACTGGAGCAGAGCCGTCCGGACTCTCGCGCCGTCGAGGCGGGCGCGCTCGGCGGCGGCCGCGTGGTAGACGGCGTCGCGGGAGCTCCGATCGACGCTCAGCGCCTCGAGCGCGGGATCGGCCACGGAGGCCACCACGACGAGGTGCTGCCGGGTCAGCTGGGGGAGGGCGGCGAGCAGCGCCCGCGCGGAGCCGGGGCTGTCGACCGTCGTCGCGATCACGACGAGCGCACGCTGCGTGGTGACCGAGCGCACGATGCCGGGCAGGGCGGCCCAGTCGGTCTCGACCAGTTCGGGGTCGAGGGGGGCCATGGCGGTCACCATGGACGACAGCAGTGCGGGCCCGGTGGTGCCCTGCACCCTGGCACGGACCCGGCGGTCGACGACCACGAGATCGACCCGGTCGCCCGCTCGGGAGGCCAGGGCGCCGAGCAGCAGCGCCGACTCGAACGCGGTGTCCAGGCGGGGCTCGTCGTCGATCCGGGCGGCGGAGGTGCGGCCGCTGTCGACGATCACGACGACCCGACGGTCGCGCTCGGGTCGCCAGGTGCGGACGACGGCCTCGTCGCGCCGGGCCGTCGCGCGCCAGTCGATCGACCGCACGTCGTCGCCGCGCACGTACTCGCGGAGACTGTCGAACTCGGTGCCCTGCCCGCGGATCATCACGCTCGTGCGACCGTCGAGCTCGCGGAGACGGGCCAGCCTCGACGGCAGGTGCTTGCGCGACGAGAAGCGCGGCAGCACCTGCACCGAGCCGGGCACGGCGTGAGTCGCCTGGCGGCCCGCGAGCCGGAGGGGGCCGACGGTGCGGAGCGTCACGGAGTCGGCGAGTCGCTCACCGCGGCGGAACGGGGTCAGCGTCGTCGTGAACGTCGTGGCCGCGCCCGGTCGGAGGTGGAGACGACGTCGGGTCGGCGAGGCGCCCGCCGAGGGCTGCCAGGCGTCGCGCAGCTGCCCGCGGATGGTCCGACGTCCGTCGTTCGAGATCGTCAGGCGGGCCGTCGTGCTCTCGCCCAGCCGGATCGGCCCGGGTAGCCCCCGATGGAGGCCCAGGGCTCGCGCCGACCCCGCGAGGGCGACGTCGAGCCCGGTCAGGGCGCCGACGACGACGAGCCAGACGACGAGCGCCCAGGGGCTCTCCGTCGCGATGACGGGCACGACGCCGAGGGCGACGAGCACGACGAACCATCCGGTGACGGCCATGGCTAGATCGGCACCCTGACCTGCTGGAGGACCGATCGGACGACGCTGTCGGCGTCGACGCCCTCCAGCTCGGCCTCGGGGCGCAGCTTCAGCCGGTGCCTGAGCACCGGCAGCGCCATGGCCTGCACGTGGTCGGGGGTGATGCGGTCGAACCCCGTCAGCCATGCCCAGGCCTTCGCCGCCGCGAGCAGTGCGGTCGAGCCGCGCGGGCTCACGCCGACGACGACCGACGGGCTCTCACGGGTCGCGCGGGCCAGGTCGACGATGTAGGCGAGCACGTCGGGGGAGGCTCCGACCCGTCCGACCTCGGCCTGGGCCCGGGCGAGGTCGTCGGGGCCGAGGACGGGCGTGACCCCCGCCGCCCGCAGGTCGCGGGGCGAGAAGCCCGCCGCGTGTCGACCGAGCACCTCGACCTCGGCGTCGCGCGGGGGCAGATCGAGGGTCAGCTTCATCAGGAAGCGGTCGAGCTGCGCCTCGGGCAGCGTGTACGTGCCCTCGTATTCGATCGGGTTCATCGTCGCCGCCACGATGAAGGGGGTCGGGAGGGGACGGCTGACCCCGTCGACCGAGACCTGGCGCTCCTCCATCGCCTCCAGCAGCGCGGACTGGGTCTTCGGCGGCGTCCGGTTGATCTCGTCCGCCAGGAGCACGTTCGTGAAGACGGGCCCCGGTCGGAACTCGAACTCGCCGGCCTTCGCGTCGTAGACGAGCGAGCCCGTGATGTCGCCGGGCATCAGATCGGGGGTGAACTGCACGCGCGAGGTGTCGAGCGACATCGAGTGGCCGAGGGCGCGCACGAGCAGGGTCTTCGCGACGCCGGGCACGCCCTCGAGCAGCACGTGCCCCTGGGCGAGCAGCGTGACGATGAGACCGGTCACGGCGCCGTCCTGGGCGACGACGGCCTTGCCGACTTCGACGCGGACTCGCGAGAAGGTCTGCTGGAGGTCTGAGGTCATGTCGTGCTCTTCTCCGGGTGGTGGTGGTCGTCTGCGGATGGGGGAGGCGCGGGGGGAAGCCGAGGAGGCGCGGCGCCGGTCACGAGGGAGCCACCGCCGCCCGCACGGCCCGCTCCAGATCGAGGAGCGCGTCGCTGAGCGAGAGCAGCTCGCGGTCGTCGGCCGGGTCGGCGTCGAGGAGGACGTGGCGGAGCGCCGCCGGCGGGGCCGAGACCAGCGGTGCGACCCGGTCGACGATCTCGTCGACCGACGCGCCGGCGGCCAGCCCGGTGACGCGTGCGAGGCGACCCAGCGTCCCGATGCGCAGCTGGTCGAGGGCGTGCCGTCGGTCGCCGGATCTCTCGTACAGCCGTGCCCGCCCCTCGGTGGTCTCGGCGGCCTTCACCGTGACCGGCAGCCGCTCGACGACGAGGGGGCCGAGGCGGCGGCCCCGCCAGACCATGGCGGCGACGCCGGTGAGCAGCAGGACGACGAGCGCCGGGGTGACCCACGACGGGGTGAGCGTGGCGAGCGTGCCCTCGCCCTCGGGCAGATCGGTCGCACTCGGCAGGTACCAGACGAGCTCGGGCGAGCCGCCGAGCAGCGCGAGGGCGTAGGCGGCGTTGTCGTCCGAGCCGACCTCCTCGTTGGTGAGCGCCGTGGTCGCGCCGACGACCGTGACCGTCGAGTCGGGCCCGGCGAGCTCGACGAGGCCGAGGCCGGCATCGGTCGGGAGGCACGCGGCCGTGTCGGAGTCGCGGGAGCCGGAGTCGTCGATCGCGTAGGCGACCCCGCCGGCGTCGACCCGGTCGACGCGCGACAGGATCTCGACGTCGCAACGGGGCGCCACGACGTCGTCGTCGGACGGACCGGCCTCCGTCACCCCGGGCGCGATGGAGTCGAGCGCGGTCTGCGAGGGGGCGAGCAGCACGAGCGAGGCCCCGGTGCCGGCGAGTCGGGCCCACTGCGAGTCGGTGACGAATCCGTCGGCGTCGTCGACGACGATCGCGGTGCGTGTCGGGTCGGTCGATCTCGACAGGGTGTCGGCGAGCGACGTCGTCACCGTCACGCCGACGCCCTCGTCTCGGAGCACCTCGACGACGGCCTTCGCCCCGGCCGGAGCGGCGTTCTCGGGCCCGAGCGGTCGTCCGCCCGTGCCGCCGCCGACCCCGAGCAGGGTGACGACGATCGCACCCGCGAGGGCCACCGCCGCCAGGGCGATCCAGACCCGCGCCGAACGCAGTCGGGCCCCGATCGTGGGGGTGACGACGCTCATGCGTCCGCCCGTACCGTGTCGCGGCCGGCAGACCGTGCAGGGGGCTGCTCGCTCGACAGGATCCGGTCGAGCTCGGCGACGGCCCGGTAGTCGTCTTCGGAGCCGGTGCGACCCAGATAGCGGACCTCGTCGAAGGCCCGGGCCGCGGCCCTGGAGGCCCGCTCGTGCTCGGGGAACACCGCCGAGGCGCGCTCGCCCACGCCGTTCGCCGTGGTGCCGGGGGACGTCTCGATCAGCCCTCGATCGACGAGTGCGCGCGTCAGACCGCGGAACGCCTCGGCGATCGCGGTCGCGTGATCGCCTCGGGCGGCGGCCGCCCGGGCCGCGCGGCGCAGGGTGTCGGCGTCGCGCTCGTCGTCGACGCCGAACACGGAACCCGAAGAGGCCGACCGGCGGTCGAGCCGGGGTCTGCCGTAGACGACGAAGACCACGACCACGACACCCACCAGGACGATCAGGGCGACGAGGAGCCCGGCCGCCGGTGCACCGTCGACCCCGCCGAACCGGATGCCCTCGATCCAGTCCCAGAAGGACTGCGCCGCGCGGTCGAGCCAGGTCGGTCGAGCGGCGACGTAGTCGGCGCCGGTCAGTTCGCGGAGCAGCGCGCGTCGGGCGTCGTCCGGCTCGGGCAGCAGCGGGGCGGCGGCCGACACCGTCGTCGTGATCACCGAGGGGACGCCCCCGCGTGGTCGTGCGCGTCGCTCGGAGTACGGAACGGGTCGAGGCCGGTCGGGTCGGAGGCGCGCTCGTCCATGCTCCGTGCCAGCTCGAGATCGAGGCCCTCGAGACGCATGCGGCGGTCGACGTAGACGAGACCGACCGAAGCGGCCTGGACGACCGAGCCGATCGCCGTCACCACGGAGGTCACGAGGATGGTCAGCAGGTAGCCGATGCCCGTGACGACGAGCGAGGTCGGGTCGAGGGTGTCGCCCGTGGGCGCGAGGGTGCCGCCGAGCAGGGCGAACAGGATCGAGAACGGGGTCGCGACCACCTGCGCGGCGACCTGGATCATGACGAAGACGAGAGCGACGATGCCGAAGGTCCGCCAGAAGTCGCCGCGCACGAGCGACCACGATCGGGTTATTGCGGTGCGCAGCGTGGTGCGCTCGAGCATCAGCGTGCTCGGCACGAGGCACAGCCGCACCGTGAGCCAGACACCGAGGGCCGTGGCTCCGAGCCCCGCGAGCAGACCGGCGCCGATGCCGATTCCGATGCTGGGGCCCGTCCCGATGACGACGCCGAGGGTGACGATCGCGGCGACGACCGCCAGGGCGACGATCGTCGCCAGGGCGACGAGGGCCGACCAGCCGATCAGGGCGCCGATGCGCCCCCTGGCCAGGGCGAGCAGACCGCCCAGCCGGAGACGCTCGCCCCGGATCTGCCGCGAGGTCTCGAGCACGAAGAGCCCCTGGAGGACCGAGCTCACGACGAGCGACAGGGCGGCCGGGACGAGCGCCGAGAGCAGGATGAGGGCGATGGCGCCCGAGGTCACCGTCTCGAGGTCGGAGGGACGGGCCGATTCGATCCGGTCGAAGGCGGCGAACGTGGCGGCGCCGACGGCCCCCGCCGTGACGATCGCGACGACGACCTGGGCGAGCAGCGCCGTGCCGAACGTCGTCCGGGGGTTGCGTCGGAAGACCTGGAACGACGCCCCGAGGATCTCGCCGAAGGTGAGCGGGCGCAGCGGCACGAGACCGGGCTTGGCCGGAGGGGTCCAGCCCGCCTGCGGGGGGAGCGGTGCGGATTCGGGGGCGACGCGTTCGCCCCAGCGAGGGCCGTCGTCGGCGCCGCCGGGGGCCGCCCAGGCGTTCGGATCGGTCATTCGTCCCCCCGGGTCGTCCACCGCCGAGGTCGTCCTCGCGTCTCCCGCCATGTTTCCATAGCGGAGGCGAGGGTGCCAGCCGATGCGCGCCTCCTGCAGTAATCTGATCCGACGTGCCGCCTTCCGAGCGGCCCATCCCGAAGACGGAGACCATGACCCCGCGCATCCTCGTGGTCGACGACGACCCCGCTCTGGCCGAGATGATCGGCATCGTCCTCCGGGCCGACGAGTTCGAGCCCCACTTCTGCAGCGACGGCAGCGCGGCGCTCGACGCCTTCCACAACTCGAGCCCGGACCTCGTGCTGCTCGACCTGATGCTGCCGGGCATGGACGGACTCGAGGTCTGCCGCGCGATCCGCGCCGAGAGCGGCGTCCCGATCATCATGCTGACCGCGAAGGGCGACACGGTCGACGTGGTCAAGGGCCTCGAGAGCGGCGCCGACGACTATGTGGTCAAGCCGTTCAACCCGAAAGAGCTCGTCGCCCGCATCCGCACCCGCCTGCGCCCGGCGACCGAGCCCACCAACGACGTCCTCGCCGTCGGCGACCTGCGGGTCGACGTCGCCGCCCACGAGGTGCGACGCGGCGAGACGGCGATCCCGTTGACGCCGCTCGAGTTCGAGCTGCTGCTCGCACTCGCGTCGAAGCCCCAGCAGGTGTTCACGCGCGAGATGCTGCTCGAGCAGGTCTGGGGCTACCACTACAAGGCCGACACGCGCCTGGTGAACGTCCACGTGCAGCGCCTCCGGGCCAAGGTCGAGCACGATCCCGACAACCCACGCATCGTCACGACCGTGCGCGGCGTGGGGTACCGGGCCGGTTCGAGCGCGTGACGGCGTGCACGGGTCGCGGTCGCCCGTGAGCTCCACGAGCTCGGCGGGCTCACCCGGCGCGACGGGCCCCCGGGTCCCCGTGGGCGCAGCCGGGCGATGACGTCGCCGCGCCTGGCCCTCCCCGGGGCGACGGTCCGACGGCTCGCCGTCGTGGGTCGCCGGCTCAGCCACGTCTGGCGCTCGTCGCTCGAGCTCCGCACCGTCGCCCTCACCGTGGTGCTCGCGGGGGTGGGCGCGTCGATCATCGCGGCGTCGATCTCGGTCAGCATCGGCGCGAACCTGTTCGATCAGCGTCGCGACCAGGTGCAGTCCGAGTCGCTGCGGGCGACCTTGCTGGCGCAGAGCATCTTCGACTCGGCGACGGCCACCGAAGACGCCGACCAGGTCGAGCTCGACTCGTTGCAGAACGAGGCCCAGAGCGCGATCCTCGGCTCGACGTCGAGCCCGGGCGGCACCCGCATCGCCATCCTCCGCACGCCGGGTCAGACCACCGCCCGCACCATCCAGAACATCGCCAGCCCCGACTTCCCTGCCGACGTCATCACATCCGACCTCCGTCGGCAGGTGGCCGCCGACACCGGGTCGCTGGCCCTGCAGTCGGTGTCGCTGGCGTCGACCTCAGGAGGCGCGGCGCCGGGCATCGCCGTCGGTTCGACCCTGCAGGTGCCCACCGCGGGCCAGTACGAGCTCTACCTCGTGTACGACCTCGGCGACGCCGAGGCCACCCTCGCCCTGATGCAGAGGACCCTCGCCATCGGCTCGATCGCCCTCGTCGCGCTGATCGCCCTCATCACGTACGCCGTCGTCCGGCTCGTCGTCGCACCCGTGCGGGTGGCGGCCGAGACGAGCCAGAAGATCGCCGCCGGTCATCTCGAGGAGCGCATCCCCGAGAAGGGCGAGGACGTCGTGGCGACGCTCGGGCGGTCGTTCAACGGCATGGCCGACGCCATGCAGAGGCAGATCTCGCAGCTCGCCGAACTGTCGAGGGTGCAGCAGCGCTTCGTCAGCGACGTGTCGCACGAGCTGCGGACTCCGCTCACCACCATCCGTCTCGCCGGCGACGTGCTCTACGACCAGCGCGAGGGCTTCAGCCCGTCGGCGGCGCGCACCACCGAGCTGCTGCACACCCAGGTGGACCGCTTCGAACTGCTCCTCGCCGACCTCCTGGAGATCTCCCGGTTCGACGCGGGCGCCGTCGAGCTCGAGCTCGAGCGCATCACCCTCGTGCGACTCGTCGAGGACGGCGTCGCCGAGTACGAGCCCCTGGCGGCCGAGACGGGCAGCGAGATCGAGATCGTCGCCCGGGGCGGCTACTTCGAGACGGAGGTCGACGCCCGTCGCGTCCGCCGCATCTTCCGCAACCTGCTCGGCAACGCGATCGAGCACGGTGAGGGGCGCCCGATCACCGTCGAGGTCGACTCCGACCCGGACTCCGTCGCGATCGCCGTCCACGATCACGGGGTGGGCATGACCGAGGCCGACGCCGAGCGCGTCTTCGACCGCTTCTGGCGGGCCGACCCGTCACGCCGTCGGACGATCGGGGGCACGGGTCTCGGGCTGGCGATCAGTCTGGAGGACGCCGTGCTGCACGGCGGGCGCATCGACGTGTGGTCGAGACCCGGCGAAGGCAGCCGCTTCGTCATGACGCTGCCCCGCGTCGTCGGGCGGCCGGTCGACTCGTGGCCCCTGCCCATCCGCCCGGAAGGACTCTCATGACCGGTCGGATCTCCCGACGCCCCGCGGCCCTCGCCGTGGCCGCCTCGGTCGTCGCCGTGCTCGTCGGCTGCGCGGGCATCCCCGACAGCGGCTCCGTGCAGCAGGGCGAGCCCATCACGAGCGACGTGGTCGACAGCGACGTCGTCTACACGCCGAACGGCCCCTCCGTCGGCAGTTCGCAGGAGCAGCTCCTCAACGGCTTCCTCGCCGCGGGCACGGGGCCGCAGAACGACTACGCCGTCGCGCGGCAGTTCCTCTCGACGGGGTTCGCCGACGGCTGGGACCCTCGGGCGAGCGTCACCGTCCGCCCGGGGACGGGCACCACGACCCGGGTCTCGGACACCGAGCTCGACTACACGTTCGTCGACTCGGCGACGGTCGACGACGACGGGCGCTACGCCCCCGCGACGTCGTCCGTCCCGACGACGCTCGGCTACCGGTTCGTGCAGGAGGAAGGCCAGTGGCGCATCAGCGACGCGCCCGACGGGATCGTGCTCACCCCGGCGACCTTCCAGTCGGTCTTCCGCGCCCATTCGGTCTACTTCTACGACCCGACCTTGACCTACCTGGTCCCCGACGAACGGTGGTTCCTGGCGCGCTCCTCCACGGGCACGCGCATCGCCAGCGCGCTGCTCTCCGGCCCGTCGCCGTGGCTGCAGGGCGCCGTCGTCTCGGCGTTTCCCGACGGCACGAGGCTGTCGCTCACCGCCATCACCGTGGAGGACGGCACGGCACGGGTCGACCTCACGGCCGACGCCCTCGGGGCCGGGGCGGACGCCCGGGCCCGCATGCAGGCGCAGCTGCTGGCGAGCTTCTCCAGCGTCGCGGCGATCACCAGGGTCGAGCTGAGCGTCGAGTCGACGGTGCTCGAGGTGCCCGACCTGGGCTCCGACTCGCCCCTCAGAGATCCGACCGTCGACGCGCGACCCCTCGTCGTCGCCGACGGGATCCTCGGCTTCGCGTCGCGGAGCTCGGTGAGCGAGCTCGACGGGCTGTCGTCCGCCGTGGCCGATCTCGGCGCGACGTCCGTCGAGCTGTCCGGAGACCAGTCCTCCGCCGCCGTCGCGACCCCGGAGGGGGCAGTGCTCGCGAGGGCCGACGGCAGCACGCGCCTCCTCGACGCGCGCCCCGGTCTCGTGCCGCCGACCCTCGACGACCGGGGCTTCGTCTGGAGCGTCCCCGAGAGCGACCCCGAGGGTCTCCGCGCCATCGGCGCCGACGGCGTGTCGCACCGGGTCGTCTCGTCGCTGCCGGGCGGCGCCGACGTGGTCGCCCTCCGCGTCTCGCGCGACGGCACCCGCGTCCTCGCCCTCCTCGACGACGACGGCGACGCGCGGATCCTCGTCGCCGCCGTCGTCCGAGACGCGGACGGCATCCCCACGGCCCTCGGCGAGGCGCTCGAGCTGGCGGCCCCCACGGGGGTGCCCGTCGATGCGACCTGGGCCGATCAGTCGTCGGTGGCCGTCCTCACCCGAGCGGGCGACGAACCGCAGGTCACCGTCTCCGAGGTCGGCGGACCGGCCACCTCGCGGGGCAGGCCGCCCGGCGACCCCGACACGATCGTCGGCGGCAACGGTCTGGCCCGTCTGCAGGTCCGCACCTCCGACGGGACCGTTCTCGAGCCCCGCGGCAGCAGCTGGCAGGACAGCGGCGTCCGAGCCGATCTGCTCGGCACCCAGCGCTGATCCCGACCCGGCGCCTCTCCTCCCCGGCGGGCCGAGGTCCGCGCCTGCTGTGGACGACTCCCGTCGCGGCGCGGACCCCGCCGGCGGGCCGGGCACGCTGGGGGCATGACGACTCGAACCGCCCTCCGCGAGGCCCTGTCCGTCGTGTCCCCGGTGGCCTGCGCGGGGTGCGCTGCGCCCGACGTCGAACTCTGCACCGACTGCCGCGTGCGACTGGAGCCGGCGGTCCGATCGCGCACCCTCGTCACCGGGCTCCGGGTGGTGTCGGGACTCGACTACGAGTTCGAGGTGCGCCGCGCGGTCATCGCCTTCAAGCAGCAGGGCAGGCTCCGGCTCGCGCGATGGCTGGCCCCCGCTCTGCGGGCGGCGCTCGCCGAGGCCTGCCCGCCGGGTGCGCCGCCGCTGCTCGTCGCCGTGCCCGCCTCGAGGGCGGGCTTCAGGAGGCGCGGGTTCGATCCCGTGGGTCTGCTCGCCCGCGAGGCGGGGCTGGTCCTCGCACCGCGCCTCCTGAAGTCCGTCGTCGGTGCGGGCGGTTCGCAGAAGCACCGCGACCGGGTGCAGCGGCACCGCGATCGATTGGGCAGCCTCCGGGCTGCCGCCGATCTGACAGGACGTCGCGTGCTGCTCGTGGACGACGTCGTCACGACCGGATCGACGCTGCTCGAGGCGGAACGTGCGCTCGTGACGAACGGGGCGACCGTCGTCGGGGCCGCCTGTCTGGCGTCCACGCCGCTCACCGGGAGACGGCTGTGACCGATCGACAGAGGGCATTCGAATCCGCTGGAGAACGGGCGACTCGGTGGACACGGGGTGACGGGCGGGGGCCGTCACGGTTACGGTGGGGCAAACGGCGTGAAAGAACACTCGCCTGGCTGACAGGCGGCACGTCTTAGCCAAAGGAGGTCGTCATGGAAATTTCCGTCACGGGTCGAAACGTCGGGATCACCGATCGTTTCCGCGACTACGCCACTGACAAGGCCGACAAGGTGGCGCAACTCGCCACCAAAGCCCTGGCACTCGAGATCAAGGTCTCGAGGCACCACGAGAAGTCGAGCGGTCAGGCGGGAGACGACCGCGTCGAGCTCACCCTCATCGGACCGGGTCCGCTCGTGCGCGCCGAGTCGACGGCCGGCGACAAGTACGTCGCGTTCGACCTCGCCATCGCGCGTCTGCTCGAACGGGTCCGCCGGGCCAAAGACCGCAAGAAGGTGCACCGGGGTCAGCACCGACCCACGTCGCTGCACGAGGCGGCGACGTCCGACTTCAGCACGCACGGCGTGACGCCGGCCGCCGCCGAGACCCTCGACGCCGTCCGCACGGGCGCCGTCGCGGTCGTCACCGACGACGACGCGGCGACCGCGGCCGCCGAGGCGGAGGAGGAGTACTGCCCCGTCGTCATCCGCTCGAAGGTGTTCGCCTCGACGCCCATGACGGTCGACGACGCGCTCTACTACATGGAGCTCGTCGGGCACGACTTCTATCTCTTCATCGACTCCGAGACCGATCGGCCGAGCGTGGTCTACCGCCGGAAGGGCTGGGACTACGGCGTCATCGGCCTCGACCAGTCGGCCCCCGAGCTGCAGGAGGTCGCCACGGCGCTCCGGGCGGGTCTGGCCGGCTGACCCGACCCACGGGGGCCCGTGAAGCGGGCCCCGACACGGCCGCGGCTCTGCGGAGACGACGAGGCTCTCGCCTTGCCGGCTCCCAGGGCCGCGGCCGCTAGTCTTGTTACCATTCTGTGCTCGTCCGTCCGCGGGTCGAGCCGATCCCGGCGAGGCCCTCGGGCCCGCCTCACGGGGTGCGCGGGTCTCTTCGCGTGCTCGACCGAAACACAGGGAGTAACCGGTGGCCAACGTTCTCGAGAAGGTCCTTCGCGTCGGCGAGGGCCGTACCCTCCGCAGGCTCAAGGCGTACGCCAAAGCCGTCAACGAACTCGAAGACGACTTCACCACGCTCACCGACGACGAGTTGAAGAACGAGACCGTCGAGCTGCGCGAGCGCTACGCGGGCGGCGAGTCGCTCGACGATCTGCTCCCCGAGGCGTTCGCCGCCGTCCGCGAGGCCTCGAAGCGGACGCTGGGCCTCCGGCACTTCGACGTCCAGCTGATGGGCGGCGCCGCCCTGCACCTGGGCAACATCGCCGAGATGAAGACCGGTGAGGGCAAGACCCTCGTCGCGACGACCGCGGCCTACCTGAACGCGATCGCCTCGCGCGGCGTGCACGTGATCACCGTCAACGACTTCCTCGCCAGCTACCAGTCCGAGCTGATGGGCCGGGTGTTCCGTGCGCTCGGCATGACCACGGGCTGCATCCTCGCCGGTCAGACCCCGGCGCAGCGTCGCGAGCAGTACGCGGCCGACATCACGTACGGCACGAACAACGAGTTCGGCTTCGACTACCTGCGCGACAACATGGCGTGGCAGTCGCAGGACATGGTCCAGCGCGGCCACTTCTTCGCCGTGGTCGACGAGGTCGACTCCATCCTCATCGACGAGGCCCGGACGCCGCTCATCATCTCCGGTCCGGCCAGCGGCGAGGCGAACCGCTGGTTCGCCGAGTTCGCGACCATCGCCCGCCGCCTCGTGTCGGGTGTCGACTTCGAGGTGGACGAGAAGAAGCGCACCGTCGGCGTGCTCGAGCCCGGCATCGAGAAGGTCGAGGACTACCTCGGCATCGACAACCTGTACGAGTCGGCCAACACGCCGCTCATCTCGTTCCTCAACAACGCGATCAAGGCCGACGCGCTGTTCAAGCGCGACAAGGACTACGTCGTCATCAACGGCGAGGTCCTGATCGTCGACGAGCACACCGGTCGCATCCTGAGCGGGCGCCGCTACAACGAGGGCATCCACCAGGCGATCGAGGCGAAGGAGGGGGTCGAGGTCAAGGCCGAGAACCAGACGCTCGCCACGGTCACCCTGCAGAACTACTTCCGCCTCTACAAGAAGCTCTCCGGCATGACGGGCACGGCCGAGACCGAGGCCGCCGAGTTCATGAGCACCTACAAGCTCGGCGTCGTCCCCATCCCGACGAACCGTCCGATGCAGCGCATCGACCAGACCGACCTCGTCTACAAGAACGAGACGGCGAAGTTCGACCAGGTCGTCGAAGACATCGTCGAGCGTCACGCGAAGAACCAGCCCGTGCTGGTCGGCACGACGAGCGTCGAGAAGAGCGAGTACCTCTCTCGTCTCCTCGCCAAGAAGGGCGTCAAGCACGAGGTCCTGAACGCCAAGAACCACGCCCGCGAAGCCGCTATCGTCGCCCAGGCGGGGCGGGCCGGGGCCGTCACCGTGGCCACCAACATGGCCGGTCGCGGTACCGACATCATGCTCGGTGGCAACGCTGAGTTCCTCGCGGTGGCGGAGATGAACGCCAAGGGTCTCAGCCCGGTCGACACCCCCGACGAGTACGAGGCCGCATGGGACGCCGTCTTCGCGTCGCACAAAGAGGCCGTGGCCGAAGAGGCCGCGAAGGTCATCGAGGCCGGCGGGCTGTACGTCCTCGGGACGGAGCGCCACGAGTCCCGCCGCATCGACAACCAGCTGCGCGGGCGCAGCGGACGTCAGGGCGACCCGGGAGAGAGCCGCTTCTATCTGTCGCTGACCGACGACCTCATGCGTCTGTTCAACTCGGGCGCCGCCGAGTCGCTGATGGGCCGGGGCAATGTGCCCGACGACCTCGCCATCGAGAACAAGATCGTCGGACGCGCCATCCGGTCGGCGCAGTCGCAGGTGGAGTCGCGCAACGCCGAGATCCGCAAGAACGTCCTCAAATACGACGACGTCCTCAACCGTCAGCGCGAGGCCATCTACGGCGACCGCCGGCACATCCTCGAGGGAGACGACCTCCAGGACCGTGCCTCGAAGTTCCTGGACGACGTGGTCAACGAGGTCATCGACCAGCACACCGGCGAGGGCAGCCCCGACGACTGGGACCTCGACGCGCTGTGGACGGAGCTCCGCACGCTGTACCCGATCTCGATCACGATCGACGAGGTCATCACGGAGGCCGGCTCGAAGGGCAAGGCCACCCGTGACTTCCTCGGCCAGGAGATCCTCTCCGACGCCAAGGTGGCGTACAAGACCCGTGAGGAGTCGCTCGGCGAGGCGGCGATGCGCGAACTGGAGCGTCGTGTCGTCCTGTCGGTCATCGACCGCAGATGGCGCGACCACCTGTACGAGATGGACTACCTGAAAGACGGCATCGGTCTGCGTGCCATGGCGCAGCGCGACCCGCTGGTCGAGTACCAGCGCGAGGGCTACGCGCTCTTCCAGAGCATGATGGGCCAGATCCGCGAGGAGTCCGTGGGCTTCCTGTTCAACCTCGAGGTCGAGGTGCAGGGGCAGGTCGACTCGCAGAAGGCCCCCGTCATCGCCGCGAAGGGTCTCGGCAACGAGCAGGCCCCGCCCGCGCTCGAGTACTCGGCCCCGAACATCGACGGCGAGGTCGAGGTGCGCGACCAGAAGGGTCGTCTCGAGAAGGCGGCGACGGCGCGGGCCCAGCGACAGCAGGACACCGCCGAGCGCACGACCGCCCCCGAGGTCGCCGCGGCACGCGCCGCGAGCGGTCCGGCGCCGGCCGCGGCGGGCAAGGGCGCCTTCGGTCAGAAGACCGGCGGCGACGAGCCCGCGCCCGTGAACCGGGCCGAGCGCCGCGCCGCAGGCAAGAAGGCCTCCGACTAGACGTCAGGTCGAGCAGCAGAAGGAGGCGCACCCGCTCAGGCGGGTGCGCCTCCTTCTCTCGTCCGCTCTGGCGGATGTCGCTCTGTCGCTCAGAGGATGTGCAGGGCGCTGGCGCGCCAACGACCTCGGACGGTCTCGAGTCGCACGGCGACGCCACGGCTGCGGCCGCGACCGTGGACGACGACGACCGCCTCGACGATGCCGGGGGAGGGCTCGGCGATGTGGACGCGCCCGAATCGCAGGATTGGTCGATGTCTGCGGACGCCGTGGGCCAGTCGGGCCTGCGTCGAGACCCTGACCCGGTTGCGCAGCGTGGCGAAGACGTCGGCGGTGACCCATCGCGCCAGCTGGTCGATGTCGCGGGCGCCCGCCATGACCTCCAGCACCGATCTGGCCAGCGCCTCGACGGCGGCTTCGGCGGTGATGGGTCGGACATTCGACGACAGGGAGTCTGGCGACACTGCGGCGAGTGCCCCGCACCCCTCGACGGCGCTGAGATGGCGCACGGGTGCGATCGTCGCCGTCGGCGTGTCGCCGCCCCCGGACTCGGGCTCGACGCGGGGCGGTGGGGTGGCTGGTGAGGAACGTGGCATGGTGCTCGAACTTTCGTGAAAGCGGCTCGGACGAACACAACATATGACATTCGGTATTGATTTGCTAGGGACAGGCCGATCTGTGGAGAACTCGTGTCGCACCGATTTTCCGTGATCGCGGCTCGACTTAGACTGGGGCGGTGTCGACGCTCAGTGATCTCGTACTCGCCCAGGGCCGCTCCAGCGAAGCGGACATCGAGTGGCTGCACCTGCTCGTCGGCGACTGGCAGCTGCTGGCCGACCTGGCGTTCGCCGACATGGTCCTGTGGGTGCCGACCCAGACCGGCAGTTTCGTGGCCGTCGCCCACGCGCGGCCGTCGAGCAGTGCGACGCTCTTCTACCGCGACTTCGTGGGGCAGGAGGTCCGGCCCGAGTGGCGGGTGCAGATCGACTCGGCCTTCTCGTCGACCCGCATCGTCGACTCGGCGGCCCCCGACTGGTACGAGGAGACCCCGACCCGAGTCCGGGCCGTCCCCGTGCTGCGTCGTCTCGGCGCCAGCCGCCCCGACGTGACCGAGGCTCCGATCGCGGTCATCACACGGCACACGAATCTCAGCGAGGCCCGCACCCCGAGTCGTCAAGAGCTCACCTTCAACCAGTGCGCCAACGACCTCTTCGCCATGATCGCCGCGGGCGACTTCCCCGACCTGGGTGCGCCCACCGGGCCTCGTCGGGGCGCCCCCCGCGCCTCCGACGGGCTGCTCCGGCTCGACGTCGACGGCACGGTCACCTTTGCGAGTCCCAACGGCCTGTCGGCCTTCAACCGGATGGGCTTCGACGGCGAGCTCGAGGGCGAGTCGTTGGCGGAGGTCACCACGAACCTGCTGCAGGGCAAGCTCGTCATCGACGAGTCGCTGCCTCTGGTCGTCACCGGGCGCGCCCCCTGGCGGACGGACATCGAGGCGCGCGGCGTGACGGTCTCGCTGAGGGCCATCCCGTTGCGCGACCGTGGTGACCGGATGGGCGCGATCGTCCTCTGCCGCGACGTCACGGAGCTGCGGCACCAGGAGCGCGAGCTCATCACCAAAGACGCGACGATCCGCGAGATCCACCACCGTGTGAAGAACAACCTGCAGACGGTGGCGTCGCTGCTCCGCATCCAGGCCCGACGGACGCACACCGATGTCGCCCGCGAGGCTCTGACCCAGGCCATGCGCCGGGTGGCCTCCATCGCCGTGGTGCACGACACGCTGTCCGAGGGGCTGAGCCAGAACGTCGACTTCGACACCGTCTTCGATCGCGTCCTGATGCTCATCGCCGAGGTCGCCTCGAGTCACAACACGACGGTCCGGCCCGCGCTGGTGGGCAGTTTCGGTGCGCTGCCGAGCGAGTACGCCACCCCGCTGGCGCTGGCGCTGACCGAGCTCGTCACGAACGCCGTCGAGCACGGTCTCGACGGTCGCGACGGCGAGGTGCAGATCGTCGCCGAACGCGACGACGAGCAGTTGACCGTCAAGGTGCGCGACAACGGCGTGGGTCTCCCCGAGGGCAAGGTCGGCTCCGGGCTCGGCACCCAGATCGTCCGCACGCTCATCCAGGGCGAGCTCGGGGGCACCATTGACTGGCACACGCTCGTCGGCAGCGGCACCGAGGTCACCATCGAGATCCCGTTCCGCTGGCTCACGCAGCCCTGAGCGGCTGTCAGCGCTCCCTGATCGGCTGTCAGCGCCTTCTGCGACGACGAAGAGAGGCCGGCTCCCCATGGGGGAGCCGGCCTCTCTTCGCCGTCCGGATGGCCGAGGCCACCCGACGACGGGTTCGTCTAGCTGGCGCGGCGGGCGCGGGCGGCGCGGCGCTTGAGCGCGCGGCGCTCGTCTTCGCTGAGGCCGCCCCAGACGCCGGAGTCCTGGCTGGTCTCGAGCGCGTACTGCAGGCACGTCTCGGTGACGGTGCACCGGCCGCAGACGGTCTTCGCCTTGTCGATCTGGTCGACGGCGGGGCCGGTGTTGCCCACGGGGAAGAACAGCTCCGGGTCTGCGGTCAGGCAGGCGGCCTTGTCACGCCAATCCATCGATGGGTACTCCTTTAAATGCTGAACCGGCGCAACGAAGCACCGGTTCCGGATGGGGGAAAGAGAAAGAATTCGGGAGGCGCGCACGGCCGTGTGCACGTCACTTCGACCTCGAATATGGTCGCATACTGGTACGGCCAAATCAAGGATTTTGTGGAGGGCGACGCATGAGCGGAGCGGCTGAGAACGACCCGGTGACGCCGACAGATCCGTCTGCCGACCGGCGGCGCCCCGCCCTGCTGTGGCTGCTGATCGTGCTCCTCGTCGGCGAGCTCGCCGTCGTGGCGTCCGCCGCCGGCTACCTGCTCGTCGAACTCGTCGTCGAGACGCCGTCGTCGTACGCGTCGGCCGTCGCCGTGCTCCTGCTGACCCTGATGGCGACCGCCTGGATCGGCTCCATCGTGGTCGGCGCCTTCCGTGGTCGAGCCTGGATCCGCGGTGCGGCCATCGTGTGGCAGGTGCTGCAGATCGCGGTCGGCGTCGGCAGCCTGCAGGGCACGTTCGCCAACCCGACCATCGGCCTCTGGCTCATCGTGCCGGCCGTGCTCGTCGTCGTGCTGCTGCTCACCCCGTCGGTGGTGGCGGCCACGTCCCGCCGCGACGACGTGCCGCCCCGCACCTACTGACCGGACGGTGCAGGAGGCGCGGGGCGGCGACAGGGGGAGGGGTCAGTCGAGCGCAAGCTTCTTCCGCAGCGACGCCACGTGCCCCGTCGCCTTCACGTTGTAGAGCGGCAGCACGACCGCGCCCTCACCGTCGACGACGAACGTCGAGCGGATGGTGCCGGTGACGATGCGTCCGTAGCTGTTCTTCTCGCCGTAGGCGCCGTACGCCTCGTGCACCGTGAGCTCGGGGTCGCTCAGCAGCGGGAAGTTCAAGCCCTGCTCGTCCTTGAACCGACGGAGCGCCTCCGGGGCGTCCTTCGACACGCCGAGCACCTGGTAGCCAGCCGACTTCAGCGAATTGATGTTGTCGCGGAAGTCGCATGCCTCGGTCGTGCAGCCGGGCGTCGATGCCGCCGGGTAGAAGTACACGATGACGTTCTGCCCCGCGAAGTCCGACAGCGAGACCGGCGAACCGCTCTCGTCGTCCAGGGTGAAGGTCGGCGCCGGGGCGCCCTTCTCGAGTCTCGTGGCCATGATGCTCCGATCTGAGGGCGCGCGAGGCGCCCGGGTGTTCAAGTGGGGTCAGAACTCATGCTAATGTTGGTCCTCGTTGCGGGGCATACCGCGGCGCGCACCTCTAGCTCAATTGGCAGAGCAACTGACTCTTAATCAGTGGGTTCTCGGTTCAAGTCCGAGGGGGTGCACGAAAAATGGGTCCCCCGTGTTCATCAGTCGATGAAGCGGGGGATTTTTCGTCGTGCCGGTCTGGTCGGCTCCGCCGACGTGCGGCCTGGGGCCGCGCGGGGTGGGGGTGCTTTGCCGCCAGGTGCGTGTTGCTCGGGGGCGACGTCGCTTCGCTCGTCGCGGTGCGGCTTCGCTTCGCTGGCCGCGGGGTGGGGGCGGGGCGACGTCGCTTCGCTCGTCGCGGGGGCTGGGGGCGCGGGAGCGGGACGGAGGAGGGCGGAGTCCGTCCCGCTCGCGGCGGGGGAGTGGGGCTACGGGCGGTCGTCGCCCGGGCGGGGGTGCTGCGCCGCGGCGTCGCGGCCCGTGACGGGATACGGGCCGGTCATGCCCTCGCGGAGGCGCGCTGCGGCGAGGATGCGATCGCGCTGCAGGTGCCAGCCGAGCATCAGCAGCGGGATGATCACCACGAGCGACATCACCGTCAACGAGCCGATCGGCCAGTCGATCGCCATCAGCACGACCACGGCGAGCAGGAACGCCAACGTCAGGTAGCTCGTGACCGGGGCGCCCGGCAGGCGGAACGAGGGCTCCTTCGCCTTGCCCTCCTTCGCCCACCGGCGGAGGCGCATCTGGCAGAGGATGATCGTGCCCCATGCGGTCAGGATGCCGAGCGACGCGATGTTCAGCACGATCTCGAACGCGGCGCTCGCGCCGACGATCGCGTTCAGGCCGACGCCGAGCAGCGTGATCGACGCCGTCAGCAGGATCCCGCCGAACGGCACCCCGCCCTTCGACATCTTCGTCGTGAACTTCGGGGCCGAACCGTTCATCCCCATCGAGTGGAGCACGCGGCCCGTCGAGTACAACCCGGCGTTCAGGCTCGACAGCGCGGCCGTCACGACCACGAAGTTCATGATCGACCCGGCGATGCGACCCACCTCGGGGCTTCCGATGCTGCTGAAGAACGTGACGAACGGGCTCTCGCCCTCGGCGTACGCGGTGTAGGGCAGCAGCAGCGACAGGAGCACCAGCGAGCCGACGTAGAAGACCGCGATCCGGATGATCACCGTGTTGATCGCCCGCGGCACCACCTTCTCCGGGTTCTCGGTCTCGCCCGACGCCGTTCCGACCAGCTCGATCGCGGCGTACGCGAAGACGACGCCCTGAACGACGAGCACCGCCGGCAGCAGACCGCTCGGCAGGATCCCGCTCGCGGCGACCACCGACCAGCCGGTGTCGACGGCCGCGCCGTCGTGCGTCACCGGGAACGCCGCGGCGAGCCAGACGACCCCGACCACCAGGAAGATCACGAGCGCGGCGACCTTGACGATCGCGAACCAGAACTCCATCTCGCCGAACACCTTCACGGCCAGCAGGTTCACCGACAACACGACGGCCAGGGCCACGAGGGCCAGCAGCCACTCCGGGGCGGCCGTGAAGGCCTTCCAGTACTGCAGGTACAGGGCCACCGCGGTGACGTCGACGATCGCCGTCATCGCCCAGTTCAGGAAGTACATCCAGCCCGCCGCGTAGGCGAACTTCTCGCCGTAGAACTCGCGGGCGTACGAGACGAAGGATCCCGAGGAGGGGCGGTGCAGCACCAGCTCGCCCAGCGCGCGCAGGATGAAGAACGCGAACACGCCGCAGATGGCGAACACGATCGCGAGAGAGGGCCCCGCCGTGGCGAGTCGACCGCCGGCGCCGAGGAACAACCCCGTGCCGATGGCGCCGCCGATGGCGATCATCTGCAGCTGCCGGGGCTTCAGACCGTGCTGGAACCCCTCCTGCTCGTGGCTGAAGTCCTGGGGGACCGTGTCCGGGTGCGCGGCCGAGCCGCGGTCTCCGTCTGATGCGCTCATGCCGAGAGGGTAGGCCCGAGTCTGCAGTTCGCGCACATCGACAGGTCGGCATGTCGGGGGACCCGCGCTCTGCGGACGGCGACCCTCGGAGGTGCAGAGCGTGTAACGAAACGGCCACGATGTCGATGCCCATGAACACGGCGATCGAGGGGGATCGGGGTACACGTCCGGTCCCTTCGGAGGGGGGTGCGGATTCGGATGCGCGACACTTGTTCGCTACGGTCGTCGAGGCCCGCTCCGGTGGGCCCGTCATCATCAGGACGCGATGATCGGCGGTCCGGCAGTCTCGGATCCCGGTCGCCGTACGGTCTGGTGGCGCCGGTGCCGGTCCCATGACCGCACCAGTGGGGTACAGGTTCGCATCTCGGATCACGATGCTTGAGCCGGACCATCCCGCATGCGCCGTCGACCCGTCCGCCCGACCAGAACGCCGCCGACGGCGCGCCTGCCCGAGCGGAAGGCGCGACCCGGTGTGCCCGCGGAGAGCCCATGACAACGACACCACCCGCCGTGCGTGCGAAGAACCTCTACAAGGTCTTCGGACGCCGCCCCCGAGAAGCGGTCACCCGCCTCGAGTCCGGCGCCAGCCGCGCCGATGCCTCGGCCTTCGGCACGGCAGCCGTCATCGATGCGTCATTCGACGTGCAGCCCGGCGAGATCTTCGTCGTCATGGGGTTGTCGGGCAGCGGCAAGTCGACCCTCATCCGCATGCTGAACGGCCTGCTCGAGCCGACCTCGGGCTCCGTGGAGGTGTCGGGGTCGAACATCTCCGACGTCCCCGCGAAGGAGCTGCGCGCCGTCCGACGGAAGCACGTCTCGATGGTGTTCCAGCACTTCGCGCTGCTCCCGCACCGCACCGTGATCGACAACGTCGCCTACGGCCTCGAGGTGCAGGGAGTCGCCAAGGCGAAGCGCCTGGCCAAGGCCCGCGAGGTGACCGAGATCGTCGGTCTCGCCGGCTGGGAGGACAAGCTCCCGAGCGAGCTCTCCGGCGGCATGCAGCAGCGAGTGGGCCTGGCCCGTGCGCTCGCAGCCGAGACCGACATCCTGCTGATGGACGAGGCGTTCAGCGCCCTCGACCCGCTGATCCGCCGCGAGATGCAGGAGCAGCTGCTCGAGCTGCAGGCGAAGCTCGGCAAGACCATCGTCTTCATCACGCACGACCTGAACGAGGCCATGTTCCTCGGCGACCGCATCGCGGTCATGCGAGACGGCCGCATCGTCCAGATCGGCAGCCCCGAGGACATCCTCACCGATCCGGCCAACGACTACGTCGCCCAGTTCGTGCAGGACGTCGACCGGGCACGGGTCCTCACCGCGTCGAGCGTCATGGAGCCGGCCAGGGCCGTCGTGCAGCTGACCGCCGGCCCCCGGGGCGCGCTCCGCACCCTCCGCGATCTGCAGACGGCGGCCCTGTTCGTCCTCGGCCGCGACCGCAAGCTCCTCGGCTGGGTCCGCGACCGCCACGTCATGCGTCAGGTGAAGACGAACGACACCGACCTCGAGGCGATCGTGAACACCGAGTTCGCCAAGGTCGGCCCCGACGCCGCCCTCGTCGACCTCTTCGAACTCGCCGTCGAGAGTCCGCTGCCCATCGCCGTGGTCGACGACCGCGATCGACTGATCGGCGTCATCCCGCGGGTCACGCTGCTCGCCGCCCTCGGCAACGTCGACACGACGACCTCGCCCATCCCCGTGCTCGAACCCGTCACGCGGTTCTCCGAGAGCGAGCTCGACGCCACCCTCGCGACGGAGGAGACCCCCGTCGCGGTCACCGAAGGAGCCACCCGATGAACGACATCCTCCGCATCCCCTTCGGCAGCTGGGTGTCGTCGGTCGTCGACTGGATCACCGACAACCTCGGCGGCTTCTTCGACGTCGTGCGCGCCGTCTTCCTCTTCTTCTACGAGTGGATGGAGTACATCCTCAGCGCGCCTCCGTTCTGGGCCGTCGTGATCGTCGTCGCGGCTCTGGCGTTCTTCGCCCGCGGCTGGAAGTTCGCCGTCGGCTCGGCCGTCGGCCTGCTGCTGATCAGCTCGGTCAACCAGTGGGAGAACGCCATGGCGACCCTCGCCCTGGTGCTCGTCGCCGGTGCCATCGCGATCGCGATCAGCATCCCCCTCGGCGTGCTCGCGGCCAAGTCGACGATCGCGTCGCAGATCATCCGCCCCGTCCTCGACTTCATGCAGACGACCCCGGCGTTCGTGTACCTCATCCCGGCTCTGCTGCTGTTCCGGGTCGGCGTCGTGCCGGGCATCGTGGCCACCATCGTGTTCGCCATGGCACCCGGCGTGCGACTGACCGAGCTGGGCATCCGAGGGGTGGACACCGAGGTGGTCGAGGCCGGCCAGGCGTTCGGCTCGTCGCCGTGGCGGATCCTGCGACAGATCCAGCTGCCCCTCGCGAAGCCGAGCATCATGGCCGGCGTCAACCAGGTCATCATGCTGTCGCTCTCGATGGTCGTCATCGCGGGCATGGTCGGAGCAGGCGGACTCGGCGGCGACATCGTCGCGAGCCTCAACCGCATCGACGTCGCACTGGGGGCCGAGGCCGGCGTCTCGGTCGTGATCCTCGCGATCATCCTCGACCGCATGACCGCGGCCCTCGGCGCCGACCGCCGTCGTCGCCCCTCGCGCTCCCCGCGCGCCCCCGGCAGCGCTCCCGCCGCCTCCGGCGGTGCCGAGACCGAGGTCGACGCCACCCCGCTCCCCGACGCACCGGCGCCCGAGCGCGCCACCGCGTCGGTCTAGAACCCCGGCGGGTCGGCCGGCGTCATCGGCCGACCCGCACCTCCTGCACCACCCGAAAGGATCACATGAACAAGCGCACCACCATCGCAGCCTCGGTCGCCCTGGGCACCTCCGCAGTCCTCGGCCTGGCCGCCTGCTCGCCCCCCGGCAGCTCGTCGTCGACCGAGACCCTCGAGAACGGCGACCAGAGCGTCGTCGACATCGCCGTCTTCAACGGCTGGGACGAGGGCATCGCCGCATCCTGGCTGTGGAAGTCCGTGCTCGAAGAGCAGGGCTACACGGTCAACCTCGAGATGGCCGACGTCGCACCGGTCTACCAGGGCCTCACGACCGACGACTACGACGTCGTCCTCGACACCTGGCTGCCCGTCACGCACAAGGAGTACATCGACAAGTTCGGCGACGACCTCACCGACCTCGGCGCCTGGAACGACGGCGCCAAGCTGGCCATCGCGGTCAACGCCGACGCCCCGATCGACTCGATCGACGAGCTGAACGAGAACGCCGACCTCTTCGGCGGCACCATCGTCGGCATCGAGCCGGCCGCAGGTCTGACCTCTGCCGTCGAGAACGCGACGATCCCCGAGTACGGCATCGACGACCTGACCCTGCAGACCTCGTCGACGGCCGCCATGCTCACCGAGCTGAAGAGCGCCACCGACGCGGGCGAGAACATCGCCGTCACGCTGTGGAGCCCGCACTGGGCCTACGACGCGTTCCCGATCAAGGACCTCGAAGACCCCAAGGGCACCCTGGGCGACGCCGAGGGGATCCACTCGTTCGGCGGCAAGAGCTTCACGGACAGCCACCCGCAGTTCGCCGAGTGGCTCGAGGGCTTCGAGATGGACAACGACCGTCTGTCGTCGCTCGAGAACGCCATGTTCAACAGCGGTGTCGACGGCAGCGACTACACCGAGGTCGTCGACGCCTGGATCGACGACAACCAGGAGTACGTCGACGGCCTGACCAGCTGATCCGACCGCATCACCTGTGCGTGGGCCCCGGGCGACGACATCGCCCGGGGCCCTCGTCGTGCGCCGCCCCGGCGGACACCGGGATCACGCAGCCCGGCCGGGGGTTACGCACAGCGAACCGTCAGGGCCTTGCCGAGGAGGCGCGACTACCGTCTGTCTCGTCGCGATCGCAGCATGCGTCAGCACCATCACCCCGGACATCCCGGGGATCAGCACGAGAGGCACCACCCGTGAGCATCACCAGCATCGACGCCGTCCGCCGCAACGCCCGGGTCAGCACCCGATCGATCGCCGCAGACCTCGTGCAGGTGTCGACGCCCGACCGCGTGCTCGGCCACATCCGCGTCGAGAACGGCTCGCACGTCGCGCTGCGGGGCGCGAACCCGCACTGGGGCGACGAGGTGGGCCGCTACGCCACGCAGGGCATGGCGCTCGAGGCTCTGCGACTGCGGAAGCGCTCCGTCTGAGGCGCTGAGGCGCTGAGGCGCTGAGGCGTCCGCCCTACGGGCCGATCGTCGCGAAGAACGACCGCAGCTCGCGGTCGATCCGGCTGCGCGCCTCCTCGTCCGACAGGGTCGCCGTGCCGTCGCCCGACTGCTCGCCGTAGTCGCCGAACTGCGCGTGGTTCGAGCCCTCGATCTGCACCATCGTGGCGTCGTCGGGCAGTTGCGCACGGTAGCGCTCGATGTCCTCCGGCGTGCTCAGGCCGTCCTCGCTGCCGCCGAGGCTGAGCACGGGCAGCTCGGAGTCGTCCGAGAGGTCGTTGGTCGCGCAGTACGACCCGAGCAGCACGAGACCGTCGACCCGGGGGTCGCTCTCTGCGTAGCCGCAGGCCCGGACCCCGCCGAGCGAGTGCCCGCCGACGGCCCAGTGCGAGATCTCGGGGGCGACCGCGGTGAAGTCGCTGAGGGCCCGCCAGTCGAAGATCGCGAAGCCGAGCACGGGACGCACGATCACGACCGTCACACCGGTGCGGACGACGCCCGAGAGCACCTGCTCGTAGGCCTGCGGGTCGACCCGCGCGCCGGCGACGAAGACGAGGCCCTGGTCGCGGGGGCGCGTCTCGGCCGGTCGCATGACCACGGTGTCGGGTCGGTCGGTGACGGTCACCGCCGGGTCGGCCGCGACGGCGGCGATCGAGGAGGCGGTGGCCGACATGGGCAGTTTGGCCCAGGTGAAGAAGCCGGTCGCGACCAGGACGACGACGGCGAAGAGCACCGACGCGACGATCTTGACGAGGCGTCGCGATCGTGATCCCCGATGGAATGCGGGTACGCGGGCGGCGGGCTCGTCGGGGCTGTCGGTACGTCGTCTCACGTCTGACATTCTGGCCTCTTCCTGGTCGCGCCGCTCGCCGGCGTCGACCAAGCTGGTGCGATGCCATGGATCGAACTCGCCGTCGCGGTGCTCGTCGCCGTCGTCCTCACCTTCGTCGTCTCCGCCCTCGTGGCCTGGGTCTTCTCGCTCGTCGCCCGCCGGAAGGACTGGGCCAAGGCGTTCGTGACGCGGATGCGTCGACCCTTCCGATGGTCGCTGCTGGTGGTGCTGCTCACGATCGCGCTCTCGACGACGCTCCCGCGCCTCCTCGGGGCCGACTACCCGGGGCAGGAGGCCGTCTCGCAGCTGTTCCGCTGCACGGTGATCGTGGTCGTCGCGTGGTTCGTCGGCGCCCTCGCCCTGTTCTTCGAGGACCTGGGTCTGTCGCGGTACCGGGTCGACACGCCCGACAACCGGGTCGCGCGGCGCGTGCGGACCCAGGTGCTGATCCTCCGTCGGCTGACGGTCGCCCTCATCGTGATCGTCGCGGCCGGCGCCCTCCTGCTGGGGTTCCCGGGGGTCGAGGCCGTGGGAGCGAGCGTGCTGGCGAGCGCCGGGCTCGTCTCGGTCGTGGCCGGTCTCGCGGCGCAGTCCACCCTCGCGAACGTGTTCGCGGGGATCCAGCTCGCGTTCAGCGATGCCATCCGCATCGACGACGTCGTGGTGGTCGAGGGTCAGTGGGGCCTGATCGAGGAGATCACGCTGTCGTACGTCGTGGTGCACATCTGGGACGACCGACGGCTCGTGCTCCCGTCGACGTACTTCACGACCACCCCGTTCGAGAACTGGACGCGACGCAACAGCGAGCTGCTCGGCGCCGTCGAGTTCGACCTCGACTGGCGCGTGCAGCCCGGCGACATGCGCGACGAGCTCGACCGGGTGCTGGCCGGCACCGACCTCTGGGACGGCCGGGTGAAGGTGCTGCAGGTCACCGATGCGACGGGCGGCTACGTGCGGGTGCGGGTGCTCGTCACCGCGAAGGACGCCCCGACCCTGTTCGACCTCCGCTGCCTGGTGCGAGAGGACCTCATCGCTTGGCTGCACGCCTCGAGCCCCGTGTCGATCCCGCGCGCGCGGGTGCAGATGGTCGGCGACGAGCAGACCGCCCCCGCGCGGCCGCAGCGGTCCACGTCCGAGGCCGGCGGCCTTTTCAGCGGCGAGAACGCGGACACCGAACGCACCGCGCTGTTCACGTCGGCGATCCCGGTCCAGCACCCGGACGACGACGGCCACGGTCGACCCGACGGGCACCCGGTCGGACGACCCGACCGCTGACCCCGCGAGGACGACGAAGGAGGCGCGCCCCGGTCACCCGAGGCGCGCCTCCTTCTCGAATCGATCGCTCGGATCGGTTCGCTCGATCTAGTCGTCGTTCGCGGCGTCGACCACGTTGCCGATGGCGATGGCCGTCGTCGCGGCCCAGGCGACCGCCGTGAGGAGCAGTCGCCAGTCGCGGGGACCGGCGGTGATGCTCTTCAGCAGGCTGAAGCCCGAGAAGGTCGCACTGAGGATGGCTCCGTTGAAAAGGAATTTGCGCAAGGTTCGCTCCCGTGTTCGTTGTGATCACGCTATCCGGTGCGGCCCGTCGTGTCCGGCGGTTGTAGGTTGAGCTGTCCGACGCCCGGTTCGGACGGATCGCCGGTCCCGTCCCCTCCGAAGGAGTCCCCGTGCGCACTGCCGTGCTCGGCGCCGTGTTCCTCGCCCTGGGTCTCGTGGCGTTCCTGGCGGGTGTCCTCACCGGCGCCGAGCTGGTCGCCCTCGTCGAGCGGGTCGCGCCCGTGCTGGGGTTCGTCGTCGCGCTGACCGTCGTGGCCGAGCTCGCCGCCGAGGCGGGGCTCTTCTCCTGGCTGGCGCGCACCTGCTCGCGGCTCGCCGGCGGGCGCGTCGTCGTGCTGTGGCTGTACGTCGTCGTCCTCGCCGTGGCATGCACGGTGTTCCTGTCGCTCGACACGACGGCCGTGCTGCTGACGCCCGTCGTCGTCCTCGTGGCGCGTCACGTCGGCCTGCCGGCGATGCCGTTCGCCCTGACGACGGTGTGGCTGGCCAACTGCGCGTCGATGCTCCTGCCCGTGTCGAACCTCACCAACCTGCTGGCGCTCGGGCAGCTCGGCTCGCCCGCGCCCCTGACCTTCGCGGCGCTCGTGGCACCCGCCGCGGCCGTGGGCGTCGTGGTGCCGGTGGCGGCGATCGGCCTGCGGTACCGCCGCCAGCTGACCGGGCGGTTCGCGCCTCCCGAATCGGAGGAGCCGGCCGACCGGGTGCTGTTCCGCGTGGCGGCGATCGTGACCGCCCTGCTCGTGCCGGCGCTGGTGTCGGGGGTGGAGGTCTGGATCCCCGCCGCCGGCGCGGCGCTCGTGCTCGTCGTCGCGTTCGCCGTCCGCCGTCGCGCGGTGCTCCGACCGGGCATCGTCCCGTGGAGCACGATCCTCTTCGCGGGCGGGCTGTTCGTGGTCGTCGAGGCCGCGCATTCGCTGGGGCTGGCCGACCTGCTGGGGTCGGTCGTCGGGGGAGGGGACTCGCTGCCCGATCTGCTGCGGCTCGCCGGCGGGAGCGCCGCCGCCGCGAACGTCGCCAACAACCTGCCGGCCTACCTGGCGCTCGAACCCGTGGCCGGGTCTCCGCTCCGTCTCGTGGCGGTGCTCATCGGCGTCAACATCGGCTGCCTCGTCACGCCGTGGGCGTCGCTCGCCACGCTGCTCTGGCACTCGCGGCTCTCGTCGATGGGAGTCGAGGTGTCCTGGGGTCGGTTCATGCTCGCCGGCCTCGGGATCGCCGTCGTCGCCGTGCCGCTCGCCGTCGTGGCGACCGTGCTCGTGCTCTGACCCGACGCGGGGGACGGTGCGGGGGCCGGGGATCCGAGGTGCCGACGCGCGAAGGCGACGGTCCGCCGCAGCTGCTCGACCCGCGCCTCCTCGGCTCGGCCGCCGGTGCCGGTGTGCACCTCGGCGACGATCGAGCCCGACCACCCCGAGCGGGCCAGATGCGTCAGCACCTCGGCGACCGGCTGCGTGCCCTCGCCCGGCACGAGATGCGCGTCGTGCAGTCCGCCCGGGCGCTGCGAGACGCGGCCGTCGGTCAGATGGACGTGCCGGAGGCGCGACCCCAGCGCCAGCGCGAGGTCGAGCGCGTCGCGCCCGGCCACCGCCGCGTGCGAGAAGTCGAGGGTCGCCGCGTCGACGTCGATGCCCGCGGGGTCGTGGCCGGGTCGGTGCACGTCGATCCCCAGCGGCCCGACGCGCAGCGGGAACATGTTCTCGACCGCGAGCGTCACCCCGGTCGCCCCCGCGATCTCGCGGATGATCTCGACGAACCCGGCCGAGTACCGCCGCTGCCAGAGGAACGGGGGATGCACGACGACCGTCGAGGCCCCCAGCTCCGCGGCCAGCTCGGCCGAGCGGAGCAGCTTGTCGCGCTGATCGCGACCGAACGCGAAGTGGGCGATCGGCAGCACCGGGGCGTGCACCGAGAGCACCGGCAGACCCCATCGGGCCGAGGAGGCGCGGAGCAGGTCGGCGCGACGGGTGCCGCGATCCGCGGTCACCATCACCTCGACGCCGTCGAAGCCGGTGAGCCGGGCGAGCCGGAAGGCTTCGTCGGTCGACATCGGGAAGACGCAGGACGTGCTCATTCCGACCGTGATCACGCGGCAAGGCTACGACCGACGCGCCCGGGCCCCGGGGCGGGCCGGGTGAACAGTTCGCGAACGACCGGTCACAGCCAGTCGCGGCGTCTGAACTGCCACCAGAGCACGCCGCCGATGGCGACGATGAGCACGCACGAGGTGACGAACCCGGTCGTCGACTGGAACCCCGGGTACGGCACGTTCTGGCCGTAGAAGCCGGTGATCGCCGTCGGCACCGCGATGATGGCGGCCCAGCTCGTCACCTTCTTCATGATCAGGTTCATCCGGTTCGACTGCAGGTTGAGGTTCGTGTCGAGGATCGTCGAGACCAGGTCGCGCAGCGAGTCGTTCTGCTCGGAGACGCGCAGCACATGGTCGTAGACGTCCTGGAAGTACGGCTGCATCTCGGCGTCGACCTCCTTCAGATCGCGACGCAGCAGCGTGTTCAGCACCTCGCGCATCGGCGACGACACCCGGCGGAGCTGCACCAGGCTCTTGCGCAGGGCGAACGAGCGCTTCTGGACGTCGAGGGTCCGCGGCTTCGGGTCGAAGAGATCGTCGGCGATGCCCTCGATCTCGTCGTCGAGCGCGTCGGTCGCGTCGAAGTGCCGGTCGACGACGCTGTCGAGCAGACCCCAGAGCAGGTAGGTCACGCCGTGCGTCGTGAGGTCGACGTTGTCGTCGTAGGTCCGCTCGAGCCGCGACACGTCGAACTCGGGGTGGTGGATCGTGACGAGCGCCCGGGCCGTGACGAACGCCTTGACCTCGCTCGTGCTGAGCACACCGGAGTCCCGGTCGAAGTCCACGTCGTACAGCGCGGTGAAGAGATGGCCGTCGTACCGGTCGATCTTCGGACGCTGTCCGTCGTGCAGGGCGTCCTCGACCGCCAGCTCGTGCAGGCCCAGCTCGTCTTCGAGCTCCGCGAGATCGGCAGCGGAGGGGTCGGTGAAGTCGACCCAGACGATGCAGTCGGCGTCCTCGAGGTGGTCGCTCACCTCCGCGAGCGGGAACCCGTGCGCGACGAGCTCGCCGTCGCGGTAGGCCCTCGTGACGGTCGCGGTGCTGCTGGTGCGGGCGGGTCGCGTGTTGGTCATGAGGCGAATGCTATTCCCGTGGGCCCGGACACCGAGAGGAACCCCGGCGCCCCCACGACCCCCGCTGATAATCTGACCGTCCCGCGTCCGTGCGGGTGATCCGACAGGAGCTGACCCACCTCATGCCCGACTCTTCCGAACGTTACGGCTTCGTCGTCGTCTCCAACCGCCTCCCCGTCGACCGGGTGATCGCCGACGACGGCAGCGCCTCGTGGCAGCACTCGCCCGGCGGCCTGGTCACCGCCCTCGAGCCGGTCATGAAGGCCAACGACGGCGCCTGGGTCGGCTGGGCCGGTCAGCCGGACCTCGAGTTCGAGCCGTTCGACGACCAGGGCATCTCGATCGTCCCGGTGCCGCTCAGCGCCGAAGAGGTGCAGCGGTACTACGAGGGGTTCAGCAACGACACCCTGTGGCCGCTCTACCACGACGTCATCGCCGCCCCGACCTACCACCGCGTCTGGTGGGAGGCCTACGTGCAGGTCAACCAGCGCTTCGCGGATCGCGCCGCCGAGATCACGGAGGAGGGCGGCACCATCTGGGTCCAGGACTACCAGCTGCAGCTCGTGCCGCGGATGCTCCGCGAGGCCCGCCCCGACCTCACCATCGGCTTCTTCAACCACATCCCGTTCCCGCCGCTCGGCATCTTCTCGCAGCTGCCGTGGCGCAAGCAGATCCTCGAGGGGCTGCTCGGCGCCGACGTGATCGGGTTCCAGCGCGCCGACGACGCGTCGAACTTCTCTCGCGCCGTCCGGCATCTGCTCGGCTACGGCACCACCCGCCCGTACGTCGAGGTGCCCGTCGACGACGAGTCGGCTCCCGTGTCGAAGCGCGGCAAGAAGGTCCGCCGGGTGCTCGCGAAGCACTTCCCGATCTCGATCGACGCCGCCAGCTACGAGGAGCTCGCCGCGCGGCCCGACATCCAGGCCAGGGCGCGCGAGATCCGCGAGGGGCTCGGCAACCCCAAGACCGTGATGCTCGGGGTCGACCGACTCGACTACACGAAGGGCATCCGGCACCGCATGAAGGCGTTCGGCGAGCTGCTCGCCGACGGCCGCCTCAGCGTCGAGGACGCCACGCTGGTGCAGGTCGCGAGCCCGAGCCGCGAGCGGGTCGAGACCTACAAGCAGCTGCGCGACGAGATCGAGCTGACCGTCGGCCGCGTCAACGGCGACTACGCCACGATGAGCCACACCGCCATCAGCTACCACCACCACGGCTATCCGCGCGAGGAGATGGTCGCCCTCTACCTAGCGGCCGACGTCATGCTCGTCACGGCCCTCCGGGACGGCATGAACCTCGTCGCGAAAGAGTACGTCGCCGTCCGCCGCGACAACGACGGGGTGCTCGTGCTCAGCGAGTTCGCCGGCGCCGCCGACGAGCTCAAGACCGCGCTGCTGATCAACCCGCACGACATCGGCGGGTTGAAGAACACCATCATGCGGGCGATCGAGATGCCGCGCCGCGACCGTACGACCCGCATGCGGGCCCTGCGTCGTCGGGTGCTCGACAACGACGTGGCCAAGTGGTCGGCGTCGTTCCTGCAGGCGCTCGAGAACGTGCGCCCCGGCCAGCAGATCACCCCGGCGGACGCCGGGGCGACCGACACGACCGAAGAGAGCACCGCCGAATGACCTCCGAAGACCCCCGCGCCCTGTCCGACGCGCTCGGTCGTCTCGCGACGACCCCGCGCCTCCTCGTCGCCCTCGACTTCGACGGCACGCTCGCGCCCGAGGTCGACGCGCCCCTCGAGGCCAGGGCGCTGCCCGAGGCGCTCGCCGCGATCTCACGACTCGCGGCGGCCGAGTCGACCACGGTGGCCCTCGTCTCGGGGCGCGACCTCGCCTCGTTGAGCGCGATTAGCGAGACGCCCGACGAGGTGCTTCTGGTGGGCTCGCACGGCATCGAGCTGCGGATGGACGGCCACGAGACCTCGCTCACCCCCGACGAGGTCGCGGCGCGCGCCCGTCTCTCGGACGCCGTGCACGCGGCGGCCGCGGGGCACGAGGGCGTCTTCGTGGAAGAGAAGCCCGCCGGTCTCGCCCTCCACACGCGCCTCGCCGACGACGAGACCACCGAGACGGTCCTGGCGGAGGCGCGGCGCACGGTCGGCGCGCTCGACGGCATCCATGCGCGGACGGGCAAGAACGTACTCGAGTACGCCGTCCGGTCGACGGGCAAGAACGACGGCATCGATCGGCTGCGCGACATCGTGGGCGCGACCGGGGTGCTCTACGCCGGCGACGACGTCACCGACGAGGACGGCTTCGCGGCCCTCGGCGAGGGCGATCTGGCCGTCAAGGTCGGACCGGGGATGTCGCGAGCGGGGCACCGGGTGGCCGACCCGCAGGCCGTCGCGCGACTGCTGGCCGAGCTGGCGGATCTCCGGGCGCACCTCGGGCACTCCTGAGGCCTCCGGGGTCGGCCGGGGTCGGCCCCGGGGCGAACGCGACCGGGCGTTCCCAGGTGCCTGCAAGGTAGTCTGGACTCTCCGCCCGACTCCCCGCGCCCGTTCATCCCGATCGGTAGACGAGGTCGCCAGCCGACGGAGGTCGTCGTGATCGTAGCCCTGACAGCCTTCGCGGTGGCCGCCGTGGTCGTCGCGGCCATCGGTCGCCGTCTCGGCACGTCGCTGTTCCTGTGGGCCTCGCTCGTCCCGTTCGCGGTCTTCGTCTTCACGGCCCTGCAGGGGCCCGCGGTCCTGTCGGGGGACGTCCCCGAAGAGACCGTGCCGTGGATCCCGCAGCTGGCGATCTCGCTCACCCTGCGGATGGACGTCCTGGCCTGGGTCCTCGCCCTGGTCGTGACCGGCATCGGCGGGCTCGTGCTCGTCTACTGCGCCCGCTACTTCCACAGCGACGAGGCAGGGCTCGCGCGATTCGCGGCCGTCCTGGTCGCGTTCGCCGGGGCCATGTACGGCCTCGTCACGAGCGACGACGTCTTCGTGCTCTTCGTCTTCTGGGAGGCCACGAGCGTCTTCTCGTACCTGCTGATCGGGCATTACACGTCGAAGCAGGCCAGCCGCGGCGCCGCTCTGCAGGCCCTGATCGTCACCACCGCGGGAGGCCTCGCCATGCTGGTGGGTCTCGTCATCCTCGCCGTGCAGGGCGGCACGAGCTCCCTCTCCGCGCTCGTCGCCGAGCCCCCGTCGGGCACGGCCGTCACGGTGGCCGTCGTGCTGGTGCTCGTCGGCGCCCTGTCGAAATCCGCCCTCGTGCCGTTCCACTTCTGGTTGCCGGCCGCCATGGCCGCCCCGACACCGGTCAGCGCGTACCTGCACGCCGCCGCCATGGTCAAGGCGGGCATCTACCTCGTCGCCCGACTGGCGCCCGGCTACCACGACTCGCCCGGCTGGCAGGAGATCATCGTCACCGTCGGCGTGGTGACGATGGTGCTCGGCGGCTATCGCGCTCTGCGGCAGCACGACCTGAAGCTCGTCCTCGCGTACGGCACGGTCAGCCAGCTCGGGTTCCTCACGATCGTCGTCGGCTACGGCACCCGCGACGCCGCCCTCGCCGGCTTGGCGCTGCTCGTCGCCCACGCGCTGTTCAAGTCGACGCTCTTCCTCGTCGTGGGCGTCATCGATCACCGCACGGGCACCCGGGATCTCCGCAAGCTCAGCGGTCTCGGTCGTCAGACGCCGGTGCTCCTGGTCGTGACGGTGCTCGCGCTCGCCTCCATGGCGGGCGTCCCGCCGACCTTCGGATTCGTCGCGAAGGAGGCCGTGCTGACCGCCCTGCTGCACGACGCCGAGTCCGGTGCCGTCTGGGGCGTCATCGCCCTGGTGGGCGTCGTGGTCGGATCGATCCTCACCACGGCCTACAGCCTGCGGTTCCTCTGGGGGGCCTTCGCCCGCAAGAAGGGCGTCGAACCGGTCGACTTCGTCCGCGAGCACATCGACTTCCTGTTCGCCCCCGTCGTCCTCGCCGTCGCGGGTCTCGTGCTCGGTCTCCTCGCGCACCCCGTCGACCCGGTGTTCGCCCGCTACGCCGACACCCTCCCGGCGGGCGGCGGCGACCACGAGCCGTACTACCTGGCGCTGTGGCACGGTCTCGAGCCCGCCCTGGGGCTGACCGCCATCTCGCTGGCGGTCGGCGCCCTGATGTTCTGGCAGCGCGACCGGGTGTCCGCGTTCCAGAAGGCGGTCTCGTTCCTGCCCCGCGCCTCCGACGGGTACGTCCGCATCATGGCGGGCATCGACCGCACGGCCTCGCGCACGACCGCGACGACTCAGCGCGGTTCGCTGCCGTTCTACCTGGCGACGATCCTCGTGGTGTTCATCGCCTCGTCCATCGTGACGCTGTCCCTGAACCGCACCTGGCCGAGCACGGCCGTGCTCTTCGACTATCCCGCTCAGCTCGCGATAGGCGTCCTGATGATCGTCGGTGCGATCGCCGCGGCGCTGTCGAACAAGCGCTTCCAGGCCGTGGTGCTCGTCGGGGTGACGGGTTACGGCATGGCCGCCCTGTTCGCCCTCCATGGGGCGCCCGACCTCGCCCTGACGCAGGCGCTCATCGAGACGATCACCCTCATCGCCTTCGTGCTGGTGCTGCGGCGCCTGCCCGCCCGTCTCGGCGACCGCAACGGCCGGACGCACCGGGTCGCGCGCGCCGTCATCGGCGTGGCCGTCGGCTCCGTCATGGCGGCCATCGCCGTGGTCGCGCTCGGCGCCCGGCCCGGTGCGACGATCTCGGGGGCGTTCCCGTCGCTCGCCGTCGACGGCGGTCACGGCAAGAACGTCGTGAACGTCACCCTCGTCGACATCCGCGGCTGGGACACCATGGGCGAGATCGCCGTGCTCATCGTCGCGGCCACGGGTGTCGCCAGCCTGGTCTTCATCACCTCGCGAGCCGACATCCTGCCGCGACCCGCACGTCGCACACGGGCGCAGCGCTTCCTCGCCCGTGTCCGCCCCCTGCGCGAGCCGGCACCCGTCGTGCCCGACGGCGGATCGACCGTGCAGATCGGCGACAGCACGGAGGGCGACCGTCGCGCCTGGCTCCTCGCCGGTCGCAAGCTGGCGCCGCAGAACAGGTCGATCCTGCTCGAAGTCGTCGTCCGACTCATCTTCCACGCCATCATCGTGGTCTCGATCTACCTGCTCTTCGCGGGGCACAACACGCCGGGCGGCGGTTTCGCCGGCGGGCTGGTCGCGGGCTTCGCGTTCGTCGCCCGCTACCTCGCCGGTGGTCGGTACGAGCTCGGTGCGGCCGCACCGCTCGACGCCGGCAAGCTGCTCGGTGCGGGTCTGCTCACGGTCAGCGCGACGGCGCTCGTCCCCCTCTTCTTCGGGGCCGACGCGCTCACGTCCACCTGGGTCGAAGGCGAGGTCCCGCTGCTCGGTCACCTCGAGTTCGTCACCTCGACCTTCTTCGACATCGGCGTGTACCTCGTCGTCGTCGGGCTCGTGCTCGACGTCCTCCGCAGCCTCGGCGCCGAGGTCGATCGACAAGAAGAGGAAGACGACACCGGTTCGCCGGTGCCGCAGCCCGACGACGCCGGCGAGACGCTCCCCGTCTCGGTCTCCGGCCCGACCTCGACCGACGGAGGCCGCGCATGAGCGTCTCGCTCGTCCTGATCGTCGTCATGGCGGCGCTCTACGCCTGCGGCGTCTACCTGCTGCTGGAGCGCAGCATGACCCGGGTGCTGCTCGGATTCCTGCTCGTCGGCAACGCGACGAACATCCTGATCCTCATCATGTCGGGTCGCCGCGGGGCTGCTCCCATCGTCGACGGCCAGGCCGCGCCGGTCGACTTCGCCGATCCGCTGCCGCAGGCGTTCGTGCTGACGGCGATCGTCATCACCTTCGGCATCTCGGCCTTCATGCTCGCGCTCATCTACCGGTCGTGGCGCCTGGCCCAGGTCGACACGGTGGTCGACGACGTCGAGGACCTCGAGATCGGGCGCCGCGGCGTCCCCGCCGAAGAGGAGGACTCGCAGAGCGACGGCGACGACGTGGCCGGCGGAGACACCGAGTTCGGTGATCGCGCCGAGGCGGCGGTGCCGACCGAGGCGCTCCGCCGGACGGCGCCCGGCGACACAGCCGGGAGCCGCGCCGACCCGGCCGGTTCCAGCCGCACCGGCCGCAGCCGCACCGACCGCACCGACCAGCCCGACGAGAGCGAGAACGCATGAGCTTCCTCGTCCCCCTCGTCGTCCTCGTCCCGCTCCTGGGCGCGGCCGCCGCATTGATCACGGGTCGCCGCCCGCGGCTCCAGTCGATCCTCTCGATCGTCGCCCTCGGCATCGTGGTGGTCATCAGCCTCGTGCTGCTCGTGGTCGTCGACACGCAGGGCGCCATCGCCGTGCAGGTCGGCGGCTGGGAGGCCCCGTACGGCATCACCCTCGTGGTCGACCGCCTCGCCGCCCTGATGCTCAGCATCTCGTCGATCGTGCTGCTGGCCGTGTTCGTCTTCTCGGTCGGGCAGGGGCAGGCCGACGGCGACGGCGAGGCTCCGGTCTCGATCTACAACCCCACGTACCTCATCCTCGCGACGGGGGTCTTCAACGCCTTCATCGCGGGCGACCTCTTCAACCTCTACGTCGGCTTCGAGATCCTGCTGGTGGCCAGCTACGTGCTGATCACCCTCGGCGGCACCGAGCAGCGCATCCGCGCCGGCGTGGTCTACATCGTCGTCAGCCTCGTCTCGTCGGTGCTCTTCCTCGCGTCGATCGCGATGATCTACGGCGCGCTCGGCACGGTGAACATCGCCGACATCGCCCAGCGGATGGACACCATCCCGGCCGACGTGCAGACGATCATCCACGTCATGCTGCTGACCGCGTTCGGGATCAAGGCCGCGATCTTCCCGTTGTCGTTCTGGCTGCCCGACTCGTATCCGACGGCGCCCGCGCCGGTGACGGCGGTGTTCGCGGGTCTGCTGACGAAGGTCGGCGTCTACGCGATCATCCGCACCGAGACCGTGCTCTTCGTCGAGAGCAACGTCAACGTCTACCTGCTGATCATCGCGCTGCTGACGATGGTGGTCGGCATCCTCGGCGCGGTCGCGCAGGCCGACATCAAGCGGCTGCTCTCGTTCACGCTGGTCAGTCACATCGGCTACATGATCTTCGGCATCGCCCTCGGCACGGTCGAGGGGCTGGCGGCCACCATCTACTACGTGGTGCACCACATCACCGTCCAGACGACGCTCTTCCTCGGGGCGGGGCTGATCGAGCGCCGAGGAGGCACGGCCTCCATCACGAGACTGGGCGGGCTCCTCAAGGCGGCCCCGATCATCGCGGTGCTGTTCTTCATCCCGGCGCTCAATCTCGGCGGCATCCCGCCGTTCTCGGGCTTCATCGGCAAGGTGGCGCTCTTCGAGGCCGGCGCGCGACTGGACGATCCGCTCGTCTACGTGCTGATTGGCGCCGGCGCCCTCACCTCGCTGCTGACCCTCTACGCGCTCATGAGGGCCTGGAACCTCGCCTTCTGGCGTCCGAAGGCCGACGTCGACGACCACGAGTCGCCGTTCACCGAGCACCTCGAGGAGGCGCCGGGTCGCGTGGCCGTGCAGCAGAAGCGCACCAACCCCCGCACGATGGTCGGCGCGACGGCCGGGATGGTCCTCGTGTCGCTCGTGCTCACCTTCGCGGCCGGGCCGCTCTACGGCGTGGCCGAGCGGGCGGCAGGTCGCGTGTACGGGTCGAACGAGTACGTGCAGCTCGTCTTCCCCTCCGGAGAGGGCGAGACCCGGGGCGACGACTCGTCGCCGGCACCGACACCCGCCGGGGGACCGGTCGACGAGGGGAGCACGCCATGACCGGTCGCCCGTCACGCCGCGAGGTGGGTCGCAGCCTCGCCCGTCAGATGCCGTTGCTGATCGGCCTCGTCGTGCTGTGGATGTGCCTGTGGAGCCAGTTCACGGTGCTCGCCTTCGTCACGGGTGTCGCGGTGGCCCTCCTGGTCACCCGGGTGTTCTTCCTGCCCCCGGTCGAGCTGAGCGGCCGGTTCAACATCTGGTACGCACTCGCGTTCCTGGCGCACTTCGTCGTCGATCTCGTGCGCGCGTCGGTGCAGGTGGCCTGGCAGGCCGTGGGCCCCAGGGGGGTCCACTCGAACGCCATCGTCGCCGTCCAGCTGCACACGCGGTCGGACTTCATCATGACGCTGGTGGCCGAGGCCATCTCGCTCGTCCCCGGTTCGCTCGTCGTCGAGGCCGATCGCGAACGATCGATCCTCTACCTGCACGCTCTCGGCGTCTCCGACGCCGACGAGGTCGAGGCGGTCCGGTCGGGCGTGCTGGTCGTCGAGAAGAGGATCGCCCGCGTGCTGGGCAGCACCGACGATCTCCGGCGGATCGCCGACGGCACGCCGGCCGCCGCCGAGGTGCACGACCCGGTGTCCCCGTCCTCGTCCTCCGAAGGGGGTCCCTCATGATCGTCGTCGAATACGTCGTGGGCGCGCTGTTCGCCTTCGCCGGTCTCGCCTCGGTGATCCGCATCGTCCGGGGTCCGTCGATCCTCGACCGCATGATCGCCTCCGACATGCTGCTGACGACGCTCATCTGCGTGCTCGCGGCCGACATGGTCTTCTCGGGGCACACCCGCACGATCCCCGTGATCATCGTGCTCGCGTTGTCGGCGGTGTTCGGATCGATCACGGTGGCCCGGTACGTCTCCAGGCAGGACCCGTCATGATCCCCCAGTCCGTCTACGACATCGCGTCGTCCGTCCTGCTCATCGCCGGTGCGCTGCTCTCGCTCGCCGCGGGCATCGGTCTGCTCCGGTTCCCCGACGCGCTCTCGCGGATGCACGCCGCGACCAAGCCGCAGATCTTCGGGCTCATCCTCGTGCTCGCCGCCATCGCGCTCGACCAGCACACCGTCGGCACCATCGCGTCCCTCCTCGTGGTGCTCGTGTTCCAGATGCTGACGGCGCCCATCTCGGCTCACATGATCGGGCGCGCCGGCTACCGGAACGGCGACCTCCGGCGCGATCAGCTCGTCGTCGACGAGCTCGACGAGGCCGTGGCCCGTGCCGCGGGCGAACTCGCCGAGACGGTCGAGAGCGACGACGCCGACATCGACGTCACCGACCTCCCGGTCGGATCCGCCGACGCCCTGGCCGTCGAGATGGACCGCGTCGAGGGCGTGGGCGACCACTCCACGGCCGACGGCGACGGTCCCGTCGAACGCGACTCGGAGGGCCTGCCGCGGCAGGCCGGCGACGATCGACGAGGCGGTTCCGACGGGCTCTGACCGCCCCCGGCCCGGGTGGACGGAGCACACGTCGCCACGCCCTAAACTCGACCCATGCCAGAGAAGGACACCCCGGTAGGGATCGACATCAAACCGCGGAGCCGAGTCGTCACCGACGGCGTCGAAGCCACGACCTCCCGGGGCATGCTCCGTGCCGTCGGGATGGGCGACGCCGACTGGGACAAACCCCAGATCGGCATCGCCAGCAGCTGGAACGAGATCACCCCCTGCAACCTGTCGCTCGATCGTCTCGCGCAGGGTGCCAAGGAGGGCGTGCACTCGGGCGGCGGCTACCCGTTGCAGTTCGGCACGGTGTCCGTCTCCGACGGCATCTCGATGGGGCACGAGGGCATGCACTTCTCCCTCGTGTCGCGCGAGGTCATCGCGGACAGCGTCGAGGTCGTCATGAACGCCGAGCGCCTCGACGGCTCGGTCCTCCTCGCCGGCTGCGACAAGTCGCTGCCGGGCATGCTGATGGCCGCCGCGCGCCTCGACCTGGCTAGCGTGTTCCTCTACGCGGGCAGCGTCGCCCCCGGCTGGGTCAAGCTCAGCGACGGCACCGAGAAGAACGTGACGATCATCGACTCGTTCGAGGCCGTCGGCGCCTACAAGGCCGGCACGATCGGCGAAGAGGACCTCAAGGCCATCGAGTGCGCGATCGTCCCGGGCGAGGGCGCCTGCGGAGGCATGTACACGGCCAACACCATGGCGAGCGTCGCCGAGGCCCTCGGCATGAGCCTCCCCGGCTCCGCCGCCCCGCCCTCGGCCGACCGTCGTCGCGACTACTTCGCCCACCGCTCGGGGGAGGCGGTCGTCGAGATGCTGCGGCTCGGCATCACGACGCGCGACATCCTCACGAAGAAGGCCTTCGAGAACGCCATCGCGGTCGCCATGGCCTTCGGCGGCTCGACGAACGTCGTGCTGCACCTGCTCGCCATCGCCTACGAGGCCGAGGTCGACCTCACCATCGACGACTTCAACCGCATCGGCGACAAGGTGCCGCACATCGGCGACCTCAAGCCCTTCGGCAAGTACGTCATGAACGACGTCGACCGGATGGGCGGCGTGCCCGTCGTCATGAAGGCCCTGCTCGACGCCGGGCTGCTGCACGGCGACTGCCTCACGGTCACCGGCAAGACGGTCGCCGAGAACCTCGAGGCGATCAAGCCGAAGCCCCTCGACGGCGAGGTGCTCCGCACCCTCGACAACCCGATCCACGCGACCGGCGGGCTGACGGTGCTGAGCGGCACCTTCGCCCCCGAGGGCGCCGTCGTCAAGACCGCCGGCTTCGACGCCGAGGTCTTCCAGGGCCCGGCCAAGGTCTTCGAGCGCGAGCGCGGGGCCATGGACGCCCTGACGGAGGGCCGCATCGAGGCCGGCGACGTCGTCGTCATCCGGTACGAGGGCCCCAAGGGCGGGCCGGGCATGCGCGAGATGCTCGCCATCACGGCCGCCATCAAGGGCGCAGGGCTCGGAAAAGATGTACTACTCTTGACGGACGGACGATTCTCAGGCGGCACAACCGGCCTGTGCATCGGCCACATAGCACCCGAAGCGGTCGACGCAGGTCCGATCGCCTTCGTGCGCGATGGTGATCTGATTCGGGTCGATATCGCCGCTCGCTCGATCGACCTACTCGTCGATCCTGCTGAGCTCGCCTCCCGCCGCGACGGCTGGGAGCCCCTCCCGCCGCGATACACCCGCGGTGTCCTCGCCAAGTACGCACGCCAGGTCCGCTCCGCAGCGGAAGGCGCCGTCACCTACTAGGCCGCGCCTCCCGGGCGATCCTCGGTGGGGGTCGGCCCACCGAGACCGCCGGCACGGCGGCCAGGGCTCGACCGTCAGCGGCGACACCCCGTCATCACCGTCACATCATCACGAAGAGGAACCCGGCTCCGATGCCTCCAGAAGCGACGCCCCTCCCCGGCGGCACGACCCGTGCCTCCGGCCGCGGCACCAGTCCCGACGCGACCACCGCGCCTCCCGTCCTGACCGGCTCGGGCGCGATCCTCAAGTCGCTCGAGTACCTCGGCGTGACCGACGTCTTCGGTCTGCCGGGCGGCGCGATCATCCCGTTCTACGACGAGCTGATGGCCTCGACGGCGATCCGTCACATCCTGGTCCGGCACGAGCAGGGCGCCGGTCACGCCGCCGAGGGCTACGCCGCCTCGTCTGGTCGGGTCGGCGTCGCCATCGCCACCTCCGGCCCCGGCGCCACCAACCTCGTCACGGCCATCGCCGACGCCTACATGGACTCCGTGCCGCTGCTGGCCATCACCGGTCAGGTGTTCTCGACCCTGATGGGCACGGACGCCTTCCAGGAGGCCGACATCGTCGGCATCACCATGCCGATCACGAAGCACTCGTTCCTCGTGACGAAGCCCGAAGACGTCCCCGCCACCCTCGCGGCGGCCTACCAGATCGCCAGCACGGGTCGACCCGGCCCGGTGCTCGTCGACATCACCAAAGACGCCCAGCAGAACAGCGCGCCCTTCATCTGGCCGCCCGTCGTCGACCTGCCCGGCTACCGTCCGGTGACCAAAGCGCACGGCAAGCAGATCACGGCAGCTGCCCAGATGATCGCCGACGCGAAGCAGCCCGTCTTCTACGTCGGCGGCGGGGTCATCCGCGCCGGCGCGTCCGCCGAGCTCAAGACCCTGGTCGAAGCCACCGGCGCCCCCGTGGTGACGACCCTGATGGCCCGTGGCGCGTTCCCCGACTCGCACCAGCAGCACCTCGGCATGCCGGGCATGCACGGCACCGTCCCGGCCGTGCTCGGTCTGCAAGAGAGCGATCTGATCATCGCGCTCGGCGCCCGCTTCGACGACCGCGTCACGGGCAAGGCCGATCTCTTCGCGCCGAACGCCAAGGTCGTCCACGTCGACATCGACCCCGCCGAGATCTCGAAGATCCGCATCGCCGACGTCCCCATCGTGGGCGACGCGAAGGTCGTCATCCCCGACCTCACGAGCGCCTTCCTCGAGGTCACCGGCGGCACCCGCCCCGACATCTCGGCCTGGTGGGAGCACCTCGACGGGCTGCGCGAGCAGTTCCCCCTCGGCTACACCGAACCCGACGACGGCCTCCTCTCGCCCCAGGGCGTCATCCAGCGGATCGGCGAGCTCTCGGGCCCCGAGGCGGTCTACGCGTCGGGCGTCGGTCAGCACCAGATGTGGTCGGCGCAGTTCATCCAGTACGAGCGTCCGAACGCCTGGCTCAACTCCGGAGGCGCGGGGACGATGGGCTACTCCGTCCCGGCCGCCATGGGAGCCAAGGTCGCGCAGCCCGATCGCGTGGTCTGGGCCATCGACGGCGACGGCTGCTTCCAGATGACCAATCAGGAGCTCGCCACCTGCGTCATCAACGACATCCCGATCAAGGTCGCGATCATCAACAACTCGTCGCTCGGAATGGTGCGGCAGTGGCAGACCCTGTTCTACGAGGGCCGCCACTCGTTCACCGACTTGAACACGGGGCACGAGACGCGCATGGTGCCCGACTTCGTCAAGCTGGCCGACGCGTACGGGGCCCTGGGCATCCGCGTGCGTCGTGAAGACGAGGTGGACGCCGCCATCAAGCTGGCGCTCGAGACGAACGACCGCCCGGTCGTCATCGACTTCGTCGTCAGCCGCGACGCCATGGTGTGGCCGATGGTGCCCCAGGGCGTCTCGAACTCCGAGATCCAGCACGCCCGAGCCCTCGCTCCCGAGTGGGATGACGAGGCGCCCGGCACGAGCGCCTCCGACACCACGCGCGACGGCGACATGACAGGAGAGCACGCATGAGCCACGTCCTGAGCCTCCTGGTCGAAGACAAGCCGGGCCTGCTGACGCGGGTCGCCGGCCTCTTCGCCCGCCGTGGCTTCAACATCGAGAGCCTCGCCGTCGGCAAGAGCGAGCTCGAGGGCTTCAGCCGCATCACGGTCGTCGTCGACGTGGAGGAGCTCCCGCTCGAGCAGGTCACGAAGCAGCTGAACAAGCTCGTCAACGTGATCAAGATCGTCGAGCTCGACTACTCGCAGTCGGTGCAGCGCGAGCACATGCTGATCAAGGTGCGGGTCGACAACACGACCCGATCGCAGGTGCTCGAGGCCGTGACGCTCTTCCGCGCCTCGGTCGTCGACGTCTCGACCGACGCTCTCGTCATCGAGGTGACCGGCGACACGGGCAAGACCAACGCCCTGCTCCGAGTGCTCGAGCCCTACGGCGTGAAGGAGATCTCGCAGTCGGGGCTGCTGGCCATCGGCCGCGGCGCGAAGTCGATCACCGACCGCGTCTTCAAGAACTAGACCGGCGGGGCGCGGTCGACCCGCGCCTCCTCGGCCCCCATCAACCGACATCCACCGACACCCGTCGACAACCGAGGAGTATCACCACTGTGACTGAAATCGTCTACGACAACGACGCCGATCTGTCGATCATCCAGGGCAAGAAGGTCGCCGTCATCGGCTACGGATCGCAGGGCCACGCGCACGCGCTCAACCTGCGCGACTCGGGCGTCGAGGTCGTCGTCGGCCTGAAGGAGGGCTCGAAGAGCCGCGCCAAGGCCGAAGAGGCCGGGTTCACCGTGCAGACGCCCGCCGAGGCCTCGGCCTGGGGCGACGTCATCGTCATCCTCGCGCCCGACCAGGTGCAGCGCCACGTCTACGCCGACGACATCGCCCCGAACCTCGCCGACGGCAAGGCGCTCGTCTTCGGCCACGGCTTCAACATCCGCTTCGGCTACATCGAGGCGCCCGCGGGCGTCGACGTCGTGCTCGTCGCACCCAAGGGCCCGGGCCACACGGTCCGCCGCGAGTTCGAGGCCGGCCGCGGCGTCCCCGTGATCGTCGCCGTCGAGCAGGACTCCTCGGGCTCCGCCTGGGACCTCGCCTGGTCGTACTCGAAGGGCATCGGCGGTCTGCGTGCCGGCGGCATCAAGACCACCTTCACCGAAGAGACCGAGACCGACCTCTTCGGCGAGCAGGCCGTACTCTGCGGCGGCACCTCGCAGCTGATCCAGTACGGCTTCGAGACCCTCACCGAGGCCGGCTACCAGCCGCAGATCGCCTACTTCGAGGTGCTGCACGAGCTCAAGCTGATCGTCGACCTCATCTGGGAGGGCGGCCTGGCCAAGCAGCGCTGGAGCGTCTCCGACACGGCCGAGTACGGCGACTACGTCTCGGGCCCGCGCGTCATCACCCCCGACGTGAAGGACAACATGAAGGCCGTGCTCGCCGACATCCAGTCCGGCGCGTTCGCCAAGCGGTTCATCGACGACCAGGACGCCGGTGCCCCCGAGTTCAAGGAGCTGCGCAAGAAGGGCGAGGAGCACCCCATCGAGGCCACCGGCCAGGAGCTCCGCGCGCTCTTCGCCTGGAAGCAGCAGGACGCCGACTACGTCGACGGCAGCGCCGCCCGCTAGTCGCCCGTCTCGTCACCGAGTCACCCCACGAGGGCCTCGCACCGCCCGGTGCGGGGCCCTCGCGGCGTCCGCCCGGTCGGCCTCGCCGTGGCATGATCTAAGGCATGGCAGATCGCAAGACAGCAGTCCACTTCGGCGCCGGCAACATCGGCCGCGGCTTCGTGGCCCAGTTCCTCCATGCGAGCGGATACGAGGTCGTGTTCGCCGACGTGAACGACGACCTCATCGGCTCGTTGCAGTCGCAGTCGTCGTTCGAGGTGCACGAGGTCGGCGAAGACAGCCGCACCACCGTCGTCGACGGCTACCGGGCGATCAACAGCCGCTCCGACGAGGAGGCGCTGGTCGCCGAGATCGCGGCCGCCGACATCGTCACGACCGCGGTGGGCGCGCGCATCCTGCCGTTCGTCGCCCCGGTCATCGCGAAGGGCCTCGCCGCCCGAGACGCCGACCGCCCGGCCCTTGCGGTCATCGCCTGCGAGAACGCCATCAACGCGACCGACTCGCTGGCCGCCGCCGTGCGCGAGCACGACCCCGCCGAGAACGCCGTCTTCGCCAACTGCGCCATCGACCGCATCGTCCCCGAGCAGGCCGGCGGCACGCTCGACGTCACCATCGAGTCGTTCTTCGAGTGGGTCGTCGAGAGCACGCCGTTCGGCGCCGACCGACCCGAGATCGAGGGCGTCACCTGGGTCGACGACCTCGAGCCGTTCATCGAGCGCAAGCTCTTCACCGTCAACACCGCCCACGCCGCGGCGGCGTACCACGGGTTCCGTCGCGGTCTCACGAGCATCCGCGAGGCCCTCGACGACGCCGAGGTCATGGCCGAGGTGCGGGGCGTGCTCGCCGAGACCAAGTCCCTCCTCGTCGCCAAGCACGGGCTCGAGGCCGACGCGCAGCAGGCCTACATCGAGAAGAACCTGGTGCGCATCGCGAACCCGCACCTTCCCGACACGACCGAGCGGGTGGGGCGCAACCCGCTCCGCAAGCTCAGCCGGCACGAGCGGTTCGTGGGTCCCGCGGCCCAGCTCGCCGAGCGCGGGCTGCCCTCCGAGGCGCTCGTCCGCGCCGTCGGTGCCGCCCTCGACTTCTCCGTGGCCGACGACGTCGAGAGCGTCGAGCTGCAGGCGCTGCTCGTCTCGGGTCTCGGCGTCGACGAGCTGACGACGACGCTCACGGGGGTCCTCGCCGACCACCCGCTCTTCCCGGCTCTGCGCGACGCGGTGGCCGCCAAGACGTCGGCATGACGCCGAGCGGCCCCGGCGCACTCGACCACGGAGACGACGACGCGCTGAGCTGGGGCGACGAGCTCGACGCCAGCCACATCGACGGGCCCTCTCGCGACACCTCGACGATCGGATCCGAGGGCGACCTCGACGACGATCCGGACGCCGTCCGGCCGATGAGCTCGGCGTCGCTGATCGCCCACGGGGTGCTCGGCGGGGTCTTCCTGCTCTGCTCCGTCGGCTGGGTCGCGCTCGTCGGGCGCTTCGGGTACACCTTCGCCACCCCCGTCGCGACGGGCCTGTGGCGGTTCGGCGTGCTCCTGGCGGTGGCGGCGCCGGCGCTCTGGTTCGTCTCGTCGATCGTGCTCGTGCCCGCCACGGCCACGCGCCGACGCATCCTCGCCATGATCGTCGGCGCCCTGGTCGTCGCCCCCTGGCCCCTCCTGATCGGCGCGGGCGCATGAGCCGGGCCTCCGCCGGGGCGACGGTCGGCACCCGACGCGACCGCGCCTCCTCGGTGGTGTTCGTCGCCCTCGTCGTGCTGTTCGGTCTGCTGTTCGCCTACGACCTGTTCGAGGCCGTCACGAACCTGGTCTCCGTGCCGGGGCAGGCGCGATACGCCAACAACGACTTCTACGCCGAGAACGGGCTCGACGGTCTCGTGGCGTCGCCGCCGTGGTTCGCCCTGATCGCGAACGTGGCGCTGCCGCCCGCGGCCTTCGTCGCCGCGCTCGTCGTGGTCCGCCGTCGGCCGCTGCCCGTCGTGGCGCTGGTCCTGCTCGCTGGTCTCGCGGCGGTGGCCGCCCTCAGCCTGACGATCACGGCGTACGTCCAGAGCGTCTGACGCCGCCGGGCCGACCCGGGGCGTCACACGTCGGCGGAGTCGATAGAGTGACGACAGCCGCGCCCACGGCGCGTCGCGGCCGTCCCCCCGACTCTCTCTTTAAGGACATCGTCTCCGTGGCAAAGCCCGTCGTGTTGATCGCAGAAGAACTCTCACCCGCAACCGTCGAGGCCCTCGGCCCCGACTTCGACGTGCGATCGGTCGACGGCACCGATCGTCCGGCCCTCCTCACGGCGCTGGCCGACGCCGATGCGGTGCTCGTCCGATCGGCCACCCAGGTCGACGCCGAGGCCATCGCCGCGGCGCCGAACCTCAAGGTCGTCGCCCGTGCCGGGGTCGGCCTCGACAACGTCGACATCAAGGCGGCCACGACCGCCGGTGTGATGGTCGTCAACGCCCCCACGTCGAACATCATCTCGGCGGCCGAGCTGACGGTCGGGCACATCCTGAGTCTCGCCCGGCACATCCCCGCCGCTCACGCGGCCCTCGCCCAGGGTCAGTGGAAGCGCTCGAAGTACACCGGGGTCGAGCTGTTCGAGAAGACCGTCGGCATCGTCGGTCTGGGTCGGATCGGCGCCCTGATCACGGCCCGTCTGCAGGCGTTCGGCGTGAACGTCGTCGCCTACGACCCCTACGTCACCCCGGCGCGAGCCCAGCAGCTCGGGGTCACGCTGCTCTCGCTCGACGATCTGCTGGCCACGGCCGACTTCGTCACGATCCACATGCCGAAGACCCCCGAGACCACCGGCATGATCGGTCTCGAGCAGATGAAGGCGATGAAGAAGAGCGCGTTCGTCGTGAACGTCGCGCGCGGCGGTCTCATCGACGAGGACGCCCTGTACGAGGCGCTCACGACGGGCGAGATCGCCGGTGCGGGCCTCGACGTGTTCGTGTCCGAGCCCCCCGTCGACCAGAAGCTGCTCGGTCTCGAGAACGTCGTGGTCACGCCGCACCTCGGCGCGTCGACGTCCGAGGCGCAGGAGAAGGCCGGCGTCTCGGTCGCGCGGTCGGTGCGTCAGGCACTGGGCGGCGAGCTCGTCCCCGACGCCGTCAACGTCGCCGGGGGAGTCATCGACCCCTACGTCCGACCGGGCATCGGCCTCGTCGAGAAGATCGGGCAGGTCTTCTCCGGCCTCGCCGACAGCCCCCTCACGAGCGTCGACGTCGAGGTGCGCGGCGACCTCGTCGAGTACGACGTCAGCGTTCTCAAGCTCGCCGCGCTCAAGGGCATCTTCACCAACATCGTCAGCGAGTCGGTCAGCTACGTGAACGCGCCGCTGCTCGCCGAGCAGCGCGGCATCACGGTCCGTCTGCTCACCGACCCGGCGAGCGACGAGTACCGCAACGTCATCACCCTGCGCGGCTCGCTCAGCGACGGCTCGCAGATCTCGGTGTCGGGCACGCTGACCGGCACGAAGCAGGTCGAGAAGATCGTCGAGATCAACGGCTACGACGTCGAGGTGCCGCTCGCGAAGCACCACCTCGTCATGGTCTACGGCGACCGCCCCGGCATCGTGGCCGTCTACGGGCGCGAGTTCGGCGAGGCGGGCATCAACATCGCCGGCATGCAGATCGCGCGTCGCAGCGCCGGTGGCCAGGCGCTCAGCGTGCTGACCATCGACAGCCCCGCGCCCGACGAGCTCGTCGAGAAGGTCCGCGTCGCGATCGACGCCGAGCTGCTGCGCGAGATCGACATCACGCTCTAGTCCGACCACACCCCGACGACCGCCCGCCCTCGTATCGAGGGGCGGGCGGTCCGTCGTCCGACGGCGGAGCGGCTGAGACGTCGCCGAGGAGGCGCGGCGTCAGATCTCGAGGGATTCGTGATCCGCCAGCAGCACGGCCTGCCCGCCTGCCGCTTCGGCGCTCGACCGGAGCCGGTCGAAGTGCATGGCGAGCCCGGCGTCGCTGAGGGTGCGTTCGTGCGTGGGGAACACGGTGGTCGCTCCGACGGCGGTGACGTAGTCCATGGCCTCCGAGATCTTCAACCACGGGGCGCCCACGGGCGCGGCGAGTATCTCGACGGGAACGGGCGGGACGGTGAACGCGTCGCCGGGGTAGAAGAGCCGACCGTCGACGAGCACGCCCACGTTGTCGATGACGGGGATCGACTCGTGGATGACGGCGTGACGCGAGCCGTGGAACGCGAGGTCGAACGGGCCGACCTCGATCGTGTCGCCGTCCGCGACGACGTGGACGTCGAAGTCGGCCGCCGCGGAGGCGACGCCGGCCGGACCGTAGATCGTCATGCCGGGGTTCGTCGCGAGCAGGTGGGCGAGCTGGTCGGGCGTCCAGTGGTCGGGGTGCTCGTGCGTCACGACGACGGCGTCGACGTCGGCCACGTCGATCATCGGCGAGCCGAACGACCCGGGGTCGACGACCAGGCGCCGCCCCTCGATCTCGATGATCAGGCAGGCGTGTTCGAGTTTCGTGAGGCGCATGGGCGCGACTCTACGCGCGGATCCAGGCGACGCCGTCGAGTCATCCCGAGGGCGTGGGGTCGAGGAGGCGCCCGGTCCAGTCGCGCAGAGCGGTGACGGCCCGGCGCGACAGGATCGCCTCCGGCATCATGCTCGTGGACCCGTGGAACGCCCCCGGCCACACGTGCAGCTCCGCCTGCACTCCCGCCGCCCAGAGCGCGCCGGCGTACGCGACGGTCTCGTCGCGGAACACCTCGGTGCTGCCGCAGTCGACGTAGGCCGGCGGCAGGCCGGTCAGGTCGTTCGCGCGGCCGGGGGCGGCGTAGATCGACACGTCGTCACCTCCGCGACGGTCGCCGAGGTAGGCGTCCCAGCCGAACCGGGTCATCTCGCGGTCGGCGACACCCACCCCGTCGAACTGCCGGGCGGAGAGCGTCGCGTCACGGTCGTCGAGCATGGGGCTGACGAGCACCTGCCCGACGACGGCCGGCCCCCGCCGATCCCGGGCGAGGAGCGCCGTGCCCGCCGCCAGCCCGGCTCCGGCGCTCTGGCCGACCAGGACGATCCGCTCGGCGTCGACGCCGAGCTCATCGGCGTGCTCGGCGACCCAGACCAGGCCGGCGTAGCAGTCCTCTACCGGGTACGGGTCGGGATGCTCCGGGGCGAGACGGTAGTCGGGGCTGATCAGGACGACGTCGTGCACCAACAGCCAGTCGTCGTACGAGTCGAGATTGCCGAGGTGGTGGCCGAACATCATCCCGCCGCCGTGGATGGCGTAGGCGCAGGCCGCCGTCCCGGTGCGGCCGATGCGTTGGACGACCGCGAGGGCGATCGGCTCGCCGAGGTGCCCGGGAACGGTGAAGCTGCGCCTCTCGAGACCGCGGGCCCGCAGCCCTTCGTCGAGCTGCGCCTCCTTCATGTCCAGCTGTCGCATCTGCGGCAGCATCGCGGTCTCGAGGCGGAAGCGGCCGCGGGCTTCCATCGCCTCCAGGAAGGGCGCGAACTCGGGGTCGAACGGCGGGCGGGGCAGGGCTGTTCTGTCAGACACGAGAGGACTCCTGGGCGGTGGGGGTGAGAGCGGACGAGGGGGTGGGTGCAGTGGTGCCGAGGGCGGGGTCGGCGGCCCGGGCCCGGACCATCCCGATCGCGACGAGCACGGCGGCGACCGCGGCGAGACCGAGCCCGGCGACGGTGAGGGCGTTCTCGAAGGACGCGAGCCGCGAGGCCGTCCACGGGGCGGTCGTGATGCTGCCGGTGACGAACGCGGCGACGATCGTGCCCGCGGCGGCGACGGCGGCTCCTCCGGCGAGCTCGCTCGAGGTGTCGACGAGGGCCGCGCCGACCGAGGTGCGGTCGGCCGGGAGGCCCGTGAGCACGGAGACTCCGGCCACGACGCCGACGACGCGCATGCCGACGGCGACGAGCACGAGCGCGACGAGCACCCAGACGTACCCCTGACGACTCAGGGCGCCGAAGACCGCGAGGCCCGACACGACAGCGGCGGCGCTGACCCCGGCGGCCCGGCTCAGGCCGACCCGCTGCACGAAGGGCCCGACGAGGCGGCCCCCGGCCAGGAGCACGACGACCTGCGGCAGCGTGCCGACGGCGGCGAGGGCCGGCGGCCAGCCCCAGGCGAACTGCAGCTGCAGCGTGACGAGGTACGACAGTCCGGCGACGGCGAGGCCCGACGCGGCCTTGAACGCCAGGCCGCTCGACACCAGGGGGCGGGCGAGCAGGTGCAGATCCACCACCGGGCCACGCCGCAACCCCGCCGCGTCGTCGCGAGCGACGCCGACGAGGATGCCGATGAACGCGAGCGCGGCGATCGGCACGTCGGCCAGCAGCAGCACCTGCCATGGGGCGACGGCGAGCACGAACCCGCCGACGGTCGGGCCGACGGCGAGGCCCACCAGCCCCGCGGTCGAGATCACCGTGAGAGCCCGGACGCGGAGGCCCTCGTCGTCGAACAGCCGGAACGCCAGCGCCATCGACCCGGGGGTGGTCATCGCCGCGGCGACGCCCGTCAGCACCCGGACGGCGATCAGCTGCTCGGTGGTCGTGACCGCCACGGTGGCGAGGCTCGCCACGGCCAGCAGCGCGAGGCCCGCGAGCATGATACGGCGGCGCCCCACCCGGTCGGCGACGGCGCCGAAGAGGAGCATGAGCCCGCCGAAGGCGACCGCGTAGGCGCCGGACACCCACTGCAGCCCCGTCGTCGACGAGCCCAGCTCACGGCCGATCGTCGGCAGGGCGACGTTCAGCACCGAGGTGTCGAGCATCTCGAAGAGGAACACCGCGGAGAGCCCGGCCAGGGCGAGCCACGAGTCGGAGAGCCGGGGAGGCGCGTCGCCGGCAGGCAGCCGACCGCGGGTGGGAGAGGGACTGGGGGACACGGGGGCGCACTCCTTCTGGGAAGAAGTGGCGACTCGTTCGATGCCGCGTGCGGGTGCGCCGCAGAGCGCGACGCCTTTTACCTCAGTGCTGTGCACGATACACCGGCTGTTGCAGAAGGAGAACTCCCGCTGCTCTGGCGCAGTACGGCAGAGCCTGCGACTCGGCTCCGAACCGCGCAACCGGGCCGATTTGTGCGGCGCTCGACAGCTGTGGCATACTCGACGAGTTGCAAATACGGCCCCATCGTATAGCGGCCTAGTACGTCGCCCTCTCACGGCGGTAACACGGGTTCGAATCCCGTTGGGGTCACCACCACGAAACCCGCTCGGCTCCGGCCGAGCGGGTTTCGTCGTCTTCCGGCGAACGTCTCCCGGCGCCGACCGCGGCAGAGGTCGAGGCCAAGCCCCACCGGCCGCTCGACACGTCACGGCGTGGCGACGACGTTCCGGGTAGTCCCCTCGAGCAGACGGGCCACCCCGTCCACGTCGACCTCGACGAAGCGCCCGGCCCAGGTGCCGATCTGCAGCTGACCCGCGAACGACCACAGCGTCTCGCCGGTCGCGAGGTCGAACCCGACGAGGGTCGAGCGCCCGCCCGAGCTGCCGAAGGCGAGGGCGTACCCGACGGTGCGCGACGCGGCGACCACCACCGCGCCGTCCGGCAGGGCGATGGTCGCGCGCGCGGCCCCGGTCTCGCCGTCGAGGGCGACGACCGATTGCGGGCCGGCGCCGGGCGCGGTGACGGTGGCGTACACCGTGTCGTCGGTCTGACCGGGCAGCCCGTCGGCGCTCGACGCCCCGTCCGCCGGTCTTGACCACCGCACCTCCCCGGTGCCCCAGTCGACGCAGCTGAGCTGGTCGTCGCTCAGATCGGTGACGGTGAGGCACGTCCGCGACGTCGAGTACGAGCCCGACGCCTCCGGGGTGGAGGTCCACAGCGGCCGTCCGTCGAGGTCGACGGCGGCGAAGCCCCGGTCGACGCCGCGGACGGGCCCCACGATCGAGTCCGGGCGGGCGACGTAGCCCCCGAGCGCGGCGAGGTCCCCGCGCCACGGGGTCTCACGACCGTCGAGACCGACCTGCACCGTGCCTCCCGGGCGGGCGACCACGAGGCGGTCCGGCAAGGCGAGGGCCTGGCCCTCGAGACTCCCGGGGCCGGCCCAGAGTACGAGGTCGAGATCGCGGACGTCGCGCAGCTGGAATGCATACGTCGCGCCCTCCGCCGTCTGCCCGCCGGTCATCACCGTGCGGCCCGCCGTCTGGAACTGCTCCGAGTCGACCGTCGTCACCGGGGCCGTCTGCTGCCTCGGCTCACCGGTGGTCGCGTCGAGGGTGACGAGGACCGTCTGGCCGCCCGCCCGGGCCCGCACCACGACGATGCGGGCGTCGTCGACGACCGTGGCCGACGCGAGCTCCACCGGGCCCCGCAGCCCGAGCGCCAGGAGGTCGTCGGCCACGTCGTGGACCCACAGCACGCGCCCGAGGTCGGTGTCGAACGACGCCAGTCGAGTGCCCACGCCCGCCGTGGCCCCGCCGCAGTCGCCGTCGTTGGCGAAGCCGTAGGTCCACGCGCCGGCCGCGCGCAGCAGCACCCGACGATCGTCGATCGGCTCGTCCCGGAACCGCAGGCACTCCGCCGGCGTCCCGGGCGCGAGCGCGGCACCGAGGTCGATCGACCAGCCGGTGGCCGTCGGCGCCTCCCGCAGGTCGTCGACCGCGACGCCGCGCCATGGCCGGTCCGCCCCGTACCGCGGCTGCCCGGGCACGAGCGCGACGATCACGACGACGGTGACGATCACGCCGACGAGGTAGGCGCTGGCGATGCGGCGGGCCGAGGAGGCGCGGTGCCAGCCCGAACGGACGCGGCGGCTCGGTCGACGGGAGGTCCGTCGGGCGCCGGCTCGCGCCTCCTCGGCCTGTCGGTCGGATGGCCGGGTCATGACGTCGCCCCGATCCGCTGACCGCCGCCGAGTCGTCGCGCCACGCCCACGCCGTCGACCTCGACGAGCGCTCCGCCCCAGAACGAGACGCTGCCCGCCGAACGGAGGGTCCAGAGCGGGCGTCCCGAGGCGGCGTCGTAGGCGGCCACGGCCCTGCTCTGCGGCGACGCGCCCTTCGCCAGGTAGACGACGGTGCGCGAAGCCGCCACGACCGTCTCGAGATCGCCTGCGGGGACGTCGAACACCGACCGCCCGGTGGGGCCGTCGAGGGCCGTGAGTCGGGGTCGACCGTCGCGGCGGGCGATGCCGTAGACGTCGTCGGAGACCTGCCCGGGCACTCCGCGCGCCGTCGCGGCCGCACCGTCCACGGACCAGCGCGTCGTGCCGTCTGCGGGCCGCAGGCACGTCGTCGTGTCGTCGTCGGACGTCACGAGCAGGCAGCCGGGCGTCGACGCGATCGAGCGGGCGTCGAGGGGGCGCGCCCATCGGGCGGCGCCGTCGGGGCCGAGGGCCGAGACGACGCGGCCGCCGGGACCGGAGCGCACGGCGAACAGGTCGTCGTCGCCGCCCGGCCCCGGTGAGCCGGCCGCGACCAGATCGGGGTCCGACCGGTACGGCGTCATCTCGCCGGTGCGCCCGTCGATCCTGACCGTGCGCCCCTCGATGCGCACGATGAGGGCGCCGGGCACCAGCAGGGGAGCGGCGCCCCGATCCGCGGATCCGCGCCAGACCGGCACGGTCAGCGCGGCGGCGTCGACGAGGGCGTAAGCGTCGGGGTCGCCGACCGCGGCCGCCGCCGAGCGCAGCTGGAGGCGACCGAGCGTGGCCACGCTGATGCTCGGCAGGTCGCGGCGCTCGCGGGCCGTCTCGAGATGCCGTCCGTCGTCGAGGGCGAGCGCCGCCTGCACGAGCCCGCGCTCGGACTGCGTCTGCACGAGCACGCGGCCCGCCGCCGGCACCACCTGGGCCGACGGGATGCTCGTGGGGTCGGCGTCGGGGACGTCGTCGACGAGGTCGTGCACCCAGACGGCGGCTCCGGTGCGGACGTCGACGAGGGCGACGCGGCTCGTGTCGTGGGCGAACGCCGCCGTGCGGCACTCCGCGGCCTGCGCGAGGTCGTCGGCGCGGAGGTCCACGTCGGCCTCGAGGTCGAGGTCGATCGAGGTGGTGACGGCGACCAGACCGGACTCGGCGGCCGACGGCCAGAGATGGACGCAGTGCGCGGGCGCCTCGGGGGCCAGCAGCGCCGCGAGGTCGAGCGACCAGAGGGTCTCGCCGGGGGCCGAGCGGAGGTCGTCGACGACGAGTCCGCGCCACGGCGGCTCCGCGCCGTAGTCGGGGTCGGCCGCCCACCCCGCGACCAGCACGATCGCCGTCGCCACGAGCAGCGCCAGGTAGCCCCCGAGGAGGCGCGGCGCACGTCGACCGCGGACGGCGCGCAGTCGTCGCCACGGGTCTCGCGCGGGGCCGGGCAGGGGGTCGGGCACGGGCGGATCGACCTCCTCGTCGAGCGGCGCCGCCGGTGCGTCCGACGACTGCCGTCATGGTATTCGGAGCCGTCCGCATCGGTGCTCGCCCGGTCGGCGGGAATGAGCGGACCGGCCCCGCGCGTTGCCCCCTCGACCGAGGACTCGCGCACGACCCTGGCGTAGACTTCGACGATCATCCGAGCAGCAGACATCGAGAGAGGCGGGCCCGTGGGTAGAACGCTGGCCGAGAAAGTATGGGACGACCATGTGGTCGTCAAGGGCGAAGACGGCGCCCCCGACCTTCTCTACATCGATCTCCACCTCGTCCACGAGGTCACGAGCCCGCAGGCCTTCGACGGCCTCCGTCAGGCCGGGCGGCCGCTGCGTCGCACCGATCTGACGATCGCGACCGAAGACCACAACACGCCCACGCTGGCGATCGACCGGCCGATCGCCGATCTGACCAGCCGCACGCAGATCGAGACCCTTCGTCGCAACACGGCCGAGTTCGGCGTGCGCCTGCACCCCCTCGGCGACGCCGAGCAGGGCATCGTCCACGTCGTCGGCCCGCAGCTGGGGCTCACGATGCCCGGCATCACCGTGGTCTGCGGCGACTCGCACACCTCGACCCACGGGGCCTTCGGGGCCATGGCGTTCGGCATCGGCACCAGCGAGGTCGAGCACGTGATGGCGACGCAGACCCTGCCGCTCAAGCCGTTCAAGACGATGGCGGTCACGGTCGAGGGCACCCTCCGGCCCGGTGTCACCGCGAAGGACATCATCCTGGCCGTCATCGCCCAGATCGGCACCGGCGGCGGGCAGGGCTACGTGCTCGAGTACCGCGGCAGCGCGATCCGCTCCCTGTCGATGGAGGGGCGCATGACGATCTGCAACATGTCGATCGAGGCCGGTGCCCGGGCCGGCATGGTCGCCCCCGACGAGACCACCTACGACTACCTCCGCGGTCGTCAGCACGCCCCCGAGGGCTCCGACTGGGACGACGCGGTCGCCTACTGGCAGACCCTGCCGACCGACGACGACGCCGTGTTCGACGCCGAGATCTTCCTCGACGCCGACGAGCTCGAGCCGTTCGTCACCTGGGGCACGAACCCGGGTCAGGGCGTCTCGCTCAGCGAGTCCGTTCCCGACCCCGAGGCGATCGTCGACCCGAACGAGCGCGCCGCCGCGTCGCGCGCCCTCGAGTACATGGCGCTCGAGGCCGGCACGGCCATGAAAGACATCGCGGTCGACGCCGTCTTCATGGGGTCGTGCACGAACAGCCGGATCGAAGACCTCCGCGCGTTCGCGTCGATCATCCAGGGTCGCACGAAGGCAGAGGGCGTCCGCGTGATGGTCGTGCCCGGCTCCGCCCGGGTACGCCTCGAGGCCGAGGCCGAGGGTCTCGACAAGGTGTTCACCGACTTCGGCGCCGAATGGCGCTTCGCCGGCTGCTCGATGTGCCTCGGCATGAACCCCGACCAGCTCGCACCGGGCGAACGCTGCGCGTCGACCTCGAACCGCAACTTCGAGGGCCGTCAGGGCAAGGGCGGTCGCACCCACCTCGTCTCACCCCTCGTCGCGGCGGCGACCGCCGTCCGCGGCACGCTGTCGTCCCCGTGGGACCTCACCTCCGACACCCCGATCGGCGACGCCCTCGCCGAGCGCCTGACCGGCACCCCCTCAGGAGGCGCGCTCTGATGGAGAAGTTCACCACCGTCACCGGGGTGGCGGCGCCGCTGAAGCGGTCGAACGTCGACACCGACCAGATCATCCCCGCCGAGTTCCTCAAGCGGGTCACGAAGACGGGTTTCGAAGACGCCCTGTTCTTCTCCGCCCGCCAGGATCCGGACTTCGTCCTCAACCGACCCGAGTACCAGGGCGCCCGCGTCCTGATCGCCGGGCCGGACTTCGGCACGGGGTCGAGCCGCGAGCACGCCGTCTGGGCACTCCGCGACTTCGGCTTCGACGTGGTGCTCAGCGCCCGCTTCGGCGACATCTTCCGCGGCAACTCGGGCAAGCAGGGTCTCCTCGCCGCCATGGTCGCCGAAGACGACATCGAGCGCCTGTGGGCCGCCGTCGAGGCCGCCCCCGGTGTCGCGATCACCGTCGACCTCGAGTCGCAACGCGCCACGATCGGCGACCTGTCGGTCCCGTTCGAAGTCGATGCTTACACTAAGTGGCGACTCCTCGAAGGCCTCGACGACATCGGCCTGACCCTCCGCGACGAAGCGGCCATCACAGAATTCGAAACCCGCCGCGCCGCATGGCGCCCGAAGACATTGCCGGTGAAGTAAGTGAACTCGCTCATCCAAGACGCAGCAGCAGCAGGGGCCCGTGTGGGGCTCAAGTCCGACGAGATCGTCATCCGCGGCGGCAAGCCGCTGATCGGTCGCATCGAGGTGCGCGGCGCCAAGAACCTCGCCACCAAGGCGATGGTGGCGTCGCTGCTGGGCGACACCCCGAGCATCCTGCGCGACGTGCCCGACATCAGCGACGTCAACGTCGTCCGCGGTCTGCTGTCGGTGCACGGCGTCCGCATCACCGACCCGGCCCGCGGCGAGATGATCCTCGACCCGTCGAACGTCGAGTCGGCCCACTTCGCCGAGATCGACGCGCACGCCGGCTCCAGCCGCATCCCGATCCTCTTCTGCGGCCCGCTGCTGCACCGCCTCGGCGAGGCGTTCATCCCCGACCTCGGCGGCTGCCGCATCGGCGACCGCCCCATCGACTTCCACCTCGACGCCCTCCGCGCGTTCGGCGCCGTCGTCGACAAGTCGTACAACGGCATCCACCTGACCGCCCCGAACGGTCTCGCGGGCGCCAACATCGAGCTGCCCTACCCGAGCGTCGGCGCCACCGAGCAGGTGCTGCTGACCGCCGTGCTCGCCACGGGTGTCACCGAGCTGCGCAACGCGGCCATCGAACCCGAGATCATGGATCTCATCGCGATCCTCCAGAAGATGGGCGCCATCGTCTCGGTCGAGCCGAACCGCGTCATCTTCATCGAGGGCGTCGAGAAGCTCCGCGGCTACACGCACCGGGCCATCAACGACCGCAACGAGGCCGCGAGCTGGGCCGCGGCCGCTCTCGCCACCAAGGGCGACATCTTCGTCGAGGGCGCCGACCAGAAAGACCTGATGACGTTCCTCAACGTCTTCCGCAAGGTCGGCGGCGACTTCGACGTGCACGAAGACGGCATCCGGTTCTTCCACCCGGGCGGCGAGCTCAAGCCCGTCGTCGTCGAGACCGACGTGCACCCCGGCTTCATGACCGACTGGCAGCAGCCGCTGATCGTGGCCCTCACGCAGGCGCAGGGCACGTCGATCGTCCACGAGACCGTCTACGAGAACCGCTTCCAGTTCACCGAGGCCCTCAACGACATGGGTGCCGACATAACGGTGCACAAAGAGGGGCTGCCCGGTCACGACCGTCGCGTGGCGCGTCGCGAGTTCGAGCAGGCGGCGGTCATCAACGGCCCGACCGCGCTGCACGGCGCCGACATCCGCGTCCCCGACCTGCGCGGCGGCTTCAGCCACCTCATCGCGGCCCTGACGGCCGAGGGCGAGTCGAAGATCAGCAACGTCGGCATCATCAGCCGCGGGTACGAGCACTTCATCGCGAAGCTCCGCAAGCTGGGCGCCGACTTCGACTTCAAGGGCTGATCGGAGCGTGGCACCCCACGGCGACCCGGACGCCCCCGTCGTCCCGGTCGCGACGCGTGGGCGCCGCATGGACAAGGGCGCGATCTTCCGGGCCCTGGCCATCCCTGCGGCGCCGTTGTTCGATCTGATGGCGAAGATCGAGGTCGTCGACGGGCAGAAGCTGCCCGCCTCCGGCTCGTTCGTGCTGACGCCCAATCACATCACCAACATCGATCCCGTCGTGGTCGGGCGCGTGATGTACGGACTGGGTCGTCTGCCGAGGTTCATGGCCAAGGCGTCGCTCTTCCGCGTGCCCGTGTTCGGCCGGCTGATGCACGCGATGGGGCACATCCCCGTCGAGCGCGCCGGTCGCACGCACGACAGCGATCCGCTGGCCGCGGCGCGTCGTCTCACCTCGGTGGGCGGCGGGGTCATCGTCTACCCCGAGGGCACGCTCACCCGCGATCCCGACCTCTGGCCCATGAAGGGCAAGAGCGGGGCCGTCCGGTTGGCCCTCGCCGCCGGTGTGCCTCTCGTGCCCGTCGCCCACTGGGGCAGTCAGGAGCTCATGGGGCGCTACTCGTCGAAGCTCCGTCCGTTCCCCCGCAAGCGGATCCGCGTGATCGTCGGCGATCCCGTCGATCTCTCGGCCTACCGCGACCGGCCCCTCGACCAGGCCTCCATGACCGAGGCGACCGCCCTCGTCATGGCGGCGATCACCGGACTCCTCGAGCGCCTCCGAGACGAGCAGGCACCCGTCGAGCGCTGGAACCCCGCCAAGAACGACCAGAAGGAGACCGGCCGCTTTGAGTAGTCCTGCGTCGCGCGAAGGCGCGATCGAAGCACTCGGCGAGGGCGCCGTCACCACTGAGGCGATCTCGATCGTCATGCGGGACTCCGTGCCGCGTCGGGTCGCGGTGCTCGGCTCGGGCAGCTGGGGCACGACCTTCGCCAAGGTCCTCGCCGAGGGCGGCGCCGACGTCACGCTCTGGGCCCGTCGCCCCGAGGTCGCACGCGAGATCACCGAGAGCAAGCGCAACACCGACTACCTGCCGGGCATCAACCTCCCGCGCACCCTGGTGGCCTCCTCGAGCGTCGAGACCTCGCTGGCCGGTGCCGAGCAGGTCTACCTGTCGGTGCCCAGTCAGACCCTCCGCGACAACCTCTCGGCGATCCGCTCGCTCGTGCCGCGCGGCGTGCCCGTGGTCAGCCTGATGAAGGGCGTCGAGAAGGCCACCGGCCTCCGCATGAGCGAGGTCATCGAGAGCGAGCTCGACATCGACCGGTCGCTGATCGCCGTGGCCTCGGGCCCGAACCTCGCGCTCGAGATCGCGAAGCGACAGCCCACCGCTGCGGTCGTGTCGTCGCACAGCCTCGAGACGGCGACGCTCGTCGCCGCGACCGCCACCAACCCGTACTTCCGCTCGTTCGTCAACACCGACGTCATCGGCACCGAGTTCGGGGGCGTTCTGAAGAACCTCATCGCGGTCGCCATCGGCATCGTCGACGGCGTCGGCTACGGCGAGAACACCAAGGCGTCGATCATCACGCGCGGTCTGGCCGAGATGACGGCGTTCGCGGTGTCGTTCGGGGCCAAGGCCGAGACGCTCGCCGGTCTCGCCGGGCTCGGCGACCTCATCGCGACGTGCGAGTCGCCCCTGTCGCGCAACAACACCGCGGGGCGCCTCCTCGGTCAGGGGTACGCCTTCGGCGACGTCGTGCGGCAGATGAACCAGACCGCCGAGGGTCTCGCGTCCGTCGCGCCGATCCTCGAGCTGGCCCGCGGTCGCGGCGTCGACATGCCCATCGTGCAGCAGGTCGCCGAAGTGCTCGCCGGTACGCTTGACCCGCGGAACATCGCTCCGCACCTCACCGAGACCAGCGAGCCCCAGGGCGAGTGACCGGGGGTCGACGGCGCGCGCCGGTGCGACGCCGCCCCGAGTCGCCTGCCCGCCGACCACCCCGAGAGTGACCCCGATGAGCATCGATCAGGCCAGCCCCGCTCCCACCCCCCTCGCGGGCGCCAAGCAGACGGTCGTCGTGCTGTTCGGCGGCCGGTCGAGCGAGCACGCGATCAGCTGCGCCACCGCCGGGGGAGTCCTCTCGGCCATCGACCGCAGTCGCTACGACGTCATCCCGGTCGGCATCACCCGCGACGGCGCCTTCACCCTGCAGGCGGACGACGCGTCGAGCTTCTCGCTGACCGGCGAGACGCTGCCCGCCGTCGTCGACAACGGCACGAGGGTGCACTGGCCCGAGTCCGCCGCGACTCGCGAGATCTCGGTCGTCGAGCCGGACGGCTCGGTCCGCCTGCTCGGGGCCGTCGACGTCGTCTTCCCCATCCTGCACGGTCGCTTCGGAGAAGACGGCACCGTCCAGGGGCTCCTCGAACTCGTCGGCCTCCCGTACGTCGGGGCGGGTCTGCTGGCGTCGTCCGTCGGGATGGACAAGCACTTCACGAAGACCGTGCTGCAAGAGGCAGGCATCGCGGTGGCCCCGTGGCGGACCGTCCGCCGTCGCACCTGGCTGAGCGACCCCGACCAGGTGATCGCCGACGTCGCGCCCCTGGGCTTCCCCGTCTTCGTCAAGCCGGCCCGCGCGGGGTCGAGCGTCGGCGTCTCGCGGGTCGACTCCGAGGCGGAGTTCGCGGCCGCGATGGAGATCGGGCTCGCCGAAGACGGCAAGGTGCTCGTCGAGGCCGCCGTCTCGGGGCGTGAGATCGAATGCGCCGTGCTCGGCGGGCGCGACGGCGGGTCGCCCCGCACCTCCGTCGGCGGTGAGATCGTGCTCGGCAGCGACACCTTCTACGACTTCGAGTCGAAGTACCTGGGTGCGCCCGGCGCCGATCTCGTCTGCCCGGCCGACCTCACGGACGACCAGCTGGCCGAGATGCAGCGACTCGCCGCGCTCGCGTTCGAGTCCGTCGACGGCACCGGGCTGTCGAGGGTCGACTTCTTCCTCACCGACACCGGCTGGGTGATCAATGAGATCAACACCATGCCCGGCTTCACGCCGATCTCGATGTTCCCCGCCTGCTGGCTGGCCAGCGGACTCAGCTACCCCGAGCTCATCACCGAGCTGATCGAGCTCGGGCTGCAGACCGAGCGCTGACCGGCCGGGGCCTCCTGCGGAGGTCGACCCGCGCCTCCTCGGGGAAGGGTCAGCCGAGGAGGCGCGGGTCGGCTCAGGAGGACGGGGTCGCCTCGGTGCCGGGCAGGTCGTCGACGCCGACGCAGCCGCGACCGTCGTTCGGCAGGTAGCCGACCGCGTCGGCCAGGTCGAAGAGCGCGGTGCTGCCCGCCTCGGCGGAGACGATCACCTGGACGGCGGGCGTGCGGCCGTAGGTCGTGAAGACGAACGTGTCGGGGTCGTCGGCGTCTTGATCGGCGAGCCAGTCGACGCCGCTGACGGGGTAGCAGGGCAGATCGGAGACGGCGGGGGCCTCGACGCCGCAGCGCAGGAGGACCTGCGTCGGCGTGCCCCAGGCGCCGGTGGCCTGCGCATCGGTCTCGCGGCGCTCGAAGGGAGAGTTGTCGGGGCCGACCGTCTCGGGGAGGTGCACGGTCACCTGCGCGCAGGCCGCGTCGTTCGCATCGGCCGCCGCCGTCATCGGCACGGCGGCCGTGCAGCCGGCGAGCGCCGGGGCGATCACGGCGCCGGCGGCGAGCAGACGGAGGAGGCGGCGACGAGGTCGCCTGGTCGGGCTGGGCACGGCAACCAGGCTACCGTCGTCACATGGAACGCCCCGCCACGTCGGTCGACGTCGAACCACCCGCCACGGTGCAGGGGGTGGGCGAGCTCGCCACCCTCGCGCGCATCCTGCCCCGACTGCCCCGCGGGGCCCGCACCGATCTGGGGCCGGGCGACGACGCGGCGGTGGTCTCGGCACCCGACGGGCGCTTCGTGGTGACGACCGATCTGATGGTGCACGGCCCCGACTTCCGTCTGGCCTGGTCGACCCCGTACGACCTCGGCTGGAAGGCCGCCGCCTCGAACCTCGCCGACGTGGCCGCGATGGGGGCGGTCCCGACCGCTCTCGTGGTGGCCCTCGCCGTGCCGGGCGACACCCCGGTGACCGATCTGGAGGCCCTCGCCGACGGGCTGCGCGACGCCTGCGCCGTGATGGCCCCGGGCTGCGGCGTCGTCGGCGGCGATCTGTCGGTCTCGGCGACGATGACGATCGCCGTCACGGCGTTCGGCGATCTCGAGGGGCGGCCGCCGGTCACCCGCGACGGCGCCCGCGAGGGGGACGTCGTCGCCGTGTCGGGCGCGCTCGGCCGGTCGGCCCGTGGGCTCGAGCTGCTCTTCCGTCTCGGCGTCGACCACGACGGGGTCCCCGACCGTGCCGCCGCGACGGCTCTGCGCGAGCGCGACCCCGACGTGGGCTGGCAGCTCGCCCCCACGCCGCCGATCGTCGACGGGCCGATCGCGGCCCGGGCCGGTGCGACGGCGATGCTCGACCTCTCGGATGGTCTGGCCCTCGACGCGGGTCGGGTCGCGCGGGCGAGCGGTCTGGTGGTCGACCTCGACTCGTCGGCGCTGGGCGGCGATCCCGCGGCGGCCCTCGCCGGGGGAGAGGACCATTCGCTGCTCGCGACGTTCCCGCCGGGTGCGGCGCTGCCGGGCGGGTTCCGGGCGATCGGCGTCATGCGCGCCGTCGGGTCCGGTGAGCCGCGGGTCGTCGTCGACGGCGGCGACGCCGGCCCGGAGGGCGGCTGGGACCCGTATCGCCTGTGGTCGGGCGAGCGGGGCTGACGACGGGTCGGCCGAGCGGGGCTGACGACGGGTCGCGCGAGGGGGCCCGACGGCGGGTCAGTCGCGGAGGGCGAACCACACCGTCGTGTCGCCGTACTGCTTCTTCACGTCGAGGGTGAGCCCCGCGGGCCAGCTCGGCTCGCCGTCGCGGCTGGCGCGTTCGACGACGACCAGCGCCTGGGCGTCGAGCAGGGGCAGCAGGGCCGCGAGGTCGGCGGCGAGCTCGTCCTTCGACAGCTCGTAGGGCGGGTCGAAGAAGACCAGGTCGACGAGCGCGCCCGAACCCGTGAGGTACGACCGCACCGTCTGCGCGACGATGTCGACGCGCGGGGGAACGCCGCGAGGGGGCTTGGGGGCCCGTGCCAGCACGGCGTCGGCGTTCCGCCGCAGCACCTTCGCCGCCGCCGGGGCCTTCTCGACCAGGGTGACCGAGGCCGCGCCGCGCGATGCCGCCTCGAGGCCGAGGCCCCCGGTGCCCGCGTAGAGGTCGAGCACGCGTCGACCGCGGATCTCGTCGCGGGCGTCGAGCGACGAGAAGAGCGCTTCGCGGACGCGGTCGCTGGTCGGCCGGGTGCCGACCTTGGGGACGACGAGCGTCAGGTTGTCGGCGAAGCCGGAGATGATGCGGGACATGAGGTCAACCATGCCAGGTCGCGGCGGCCCGCCCGTCTCGTCGGGCCCGCCTCCCGGTCTGCGTCGGGCCCGCCTCCCGGTCTCCGGGGGCGGCGCCGCTTCGAGCATCCCGACAACGCGTCAGCGCCCGGCCCGGTCGTGCTTCGTCGATGAGGCACAACGGACTTGGCAGGGCGTCGCGCTTTCGGAAGCATCTCCCAGCATGACCAGCGTTGATCGTACTGTCCGGCCCTCGTTCACCAAGTCCCTGTTCGCGGGGCGGATCGCCTCCGAGCTGGTGCTGCCGTTCCCGCACATGTCGGCGGCCGAGAAGGCGCGGGTCGAGACGGTGTCGGCGTCGGCGCGCGAGGTGCTGGCCGGCTACGACCCGCTGAAGGCCGAGCGCGACGGCTGGATCGGCGACGACCTGGTCCGCGAGCTGGGCGAGCGCGGTCTGATGGGGCTCTTCGTGTCGGAGGAGTACGGCGGTCTCGGTCTCGGTCAGAGCGCCTACTGCCGCGTCTACGAGGAGTTCGGCCGGGTCGACGGCACCCTCGCCACCGTCATGGGCGTGCACCAGTCGATCGGCACCAAGCCGCTGCACCTCTACGGCACCGACGATCAGAAGGCCCGCTGGCTGCCCGACCTGGCGAGCGGCCGGAAGCTCGCGGCCTTCGTGCTCACCGAGCCCAACGTGGGCAGCGACGCCTACGCGCTCGAGACACGGGCCGAGCGGCAGAGCGACGGCAGCTGGCTGCTGAACGGCGAGAAGCGCTGGATCGGCAACGGCGACAAGGACGTCCTGACGGTCTTCGCGCAGAGCGACCTCGGGCACGTCGCGCTGATCGTCGAGAAGGGCATGGACGGGCTGAGCACCGGCCCGCGGTTCGAGACGCACGGCCTGAAGGCCAACCACCTGCAGCGGGTGCGCTTCAAGGACGTCCGGGTGCCCGCCGAGAACCTGCTCGGCGAACCCGGCGACGGCTTCCGCATCGCGGTGAACACGCTCAACAACGGTCGCATGTCGATGGGCACGGCGATCGCGGGCGGCATGAAGAGGTTCCTCCAGCTGAGTCTCGAGCACACGGAGGCGCGTCACCAGTTCGGCAGACCGCTCGCGGACTTCGAGATGGTCGGCGACAAGCTCGCCTGGATGACGCAGCAGATCTACGGCATCGAGTCGATGTCGTATCTGACCACCGGTCTCGTCGACCGTGGCGACACCGACTTCGCGCTCGAGTCGGCGATGACGAAGGTCGCCGCGAGCGACACCGGCTGGTACGCGCTCAACCGGGCCGTGCAGCTGCACGGCGGCGAGGCGTACATGGAGGGGCACCCGCTGTCGAAGGCGCTGCGCGACTTCCGCATCTTCCCGATCTTCGAGGGGGCCAACGACGTCCTGCGCGCCTTCGTCGCCCTGAACGGCCTCAAGACGCTCAGCGAGGAGCTGCCCGACGTCGCGTCGCTGAGCATCGGCGCCCCCGGTCGCGCGCTGGGCGTGCTGGCGCCGTACGTCGCGGGTCGCGTGCAGCGTCGGCTCCGACCCGATCGCCCGGTCGGAGTGCACCCCGAGCTCGCCAAGCAGGCAGCGGAGCTCGGCGACCAGGTGTCGCGGCTGCGCGAGCGCACCGAGGGGGCGCTCCGCAAGCACGGCAGGAAGGTGCAGGAGAGACAGCTCGTGCAGAAGCGCCTCGCCGACGCCGCGAGCGGCATCTACGCGCAGACGGCCGTGCTGTCGCGGGCGTCGACGGCCCTGCAGGAGGCGCGGGTCGACTCCGACGCCGAACGTCGCCTCGCCGTCGGGTTCTGCAAGCAGTCGGCACGCGGGGTGTCACGGCAGCTGCGGGCCCTCGAGGTGAACGACGACCGGCACGCGACCGAGCTCGCGGCGTCGACCCGCGCCTCCGGCGGGTACGACTTCACCCTCTGAGGCCGCCCGCCCGTGGCGCGCGTGAGCCCGGGCGCCGGTGTCGGAGGCGGGCAGTAGCGTGGGGTCGTGCCCGACTCACCCCTCGACGCCTCCCTCGCCGGTGCCCTGGGCGGCCGCACGGCCACGGCCCTGCAGAAGGCCTTCGGCCTCCGCACCGTCGGCGATCTGCTGACGCACTTCCCGAGGCGGTACGCCCGCCGGGGCGAGCTGACGGCGCTCGATCAGCTGCCGCTCGGCGAGTCGGTCACGATCGTGGCCCAGGTGCTCGACGTGCGCGAGCGCACGATGCGCGCTCGCCGCGGGTCGATCCTCGAGGTCCGCATCGGCGACGGCCAGGGCATCCTGACCCTCACGTTCTTCAATCAGGCATGGCGCGCGAAAGACCTCGTGCCGGGCGCCCGGGGCATCTTCGCCGGCAAGGTGGGCGACTACCGCGGGCTGCGGCAGCTGGCGCACCCCGACTACGAGCTCTTCGACGCCTCGCACGAGGCGGTCGCGGGCGTGGGCGACGCCGAGGCGCAGAAGTGGGCGAAGCAGCCGATCCCGATCTACCCCGCGAGCGCCTCCGTGGCGTCGTGGCAGGTGCAGAAGTCGGTCGAGGTGCTGCTCGACTCGCTGCCGCCGATCGACGACGCCGTGCCGGCCGCGGTCCGTGCCGAGCTCGATCTGATGCCCTTGGCCGAGGCGTACGAGCGCATCCACCGACCCGAAACCGACCGTGACCACCTCACGGCCCGCGACAGCCTGCGCTTCGACGAGGCGTTCGTGCTGCAGAGCGCTCTGCTGCAGCAGCGCGCCCTCGTCCGCCGGTCGGCGGCGACACCCCGTCGTGCCCTCGCGGGGGGCATGCTCGACCTGTTCGACGCGGCCCTGCCCTTCGAGCGCACGGGCGATCAGCGTCTCGTCGGCGACGAGATCACCCGCGACCTCGAGGCCGAGGTCCCCATGAACCGGCTCGTCCAGGGCGAGGTCGGCTCGGGCAAGACGCTCGTCGCGCTGCGGGCGATGCTCGCGGTCGCCGAGAGCGGGGGGCAGTCGGCGCTGCTCGCCCCGACCGAGGTGCTGGCCGCACAGCACCTCCGCTCGATCACGGCGACCCTCGGCCCCGACCTGGCCGCCCGACTGCGACCGACCCTGCTCACGGGGCAGATGACCACGGCCCAGCGCAAGAAGGCGCTCCTCTCGATCGTCAGCGGTCAGGCGCACATCGTCGTCGGCACGCACGCGTTGATCAGCGAGACGGTCGGGTTCTTCGACCTCGGGCTCGTCGTCGTCGACGAGCAGCACCGCTTCGGCGTCGATCAGCGGGAGGCGCTCCGCAAGAAGGGCGCCACCCCGCCGCACGTGCTGGTGCTGACGGCGACGCCCATTCCCCGCACCGTAGCGATGACGGTGTTCGGCGACCTCGACATCTCGACCATCGCCGAGCTGCCGAAGGGGCGTCAGCCGATCGAGTCGTTCGTCGTGCCGCTCGCCGAGCACCCGGGCTGGGTCGACCGCGTCTGGCAGCGCTCCGCGGAGGAGATCGCGGCGGGGCGCCAGGTCTTCGTGGTCTGCCCTGCCATCGACGCCGTCACGACGGAGCCCGGCGACGACGCGGGGCCCGGCGACGACACGGGGCCGGGCGGTGAGGCGGGGCCGGGCGGCGACTCCGAGCCCGGCGGCGGCGCTCGATCGGCGGGCGCCGACGGGCAGAACGGGGGCGACCAGCCGCCTGCGCCCCCGCCCCGGGCGAGCGTCGAGGGCATCGTCGCGCTGACGGCCTCGCTGCCGGTGCTCGACGGTCTCGTCATCGAGCCCCTGCACGGTCGCATGTCGTCCGACGAGAAGGACGACGTCATGCGCCGGTTCGCCGCCGGCGACATCGACATGATCATCGCGACGACGGTGATCGAGGTCGGTGTCGACGTGCCGAACGCCTCGACCATGGTGGTGCTCGACGCCGACCGGTTCGGCGTCTCGCAGCTGCACCAGCTGCGGGGACGCGTCGGTCGAGGCGGTCACGCGGGTCTGTGCCTGCTCGTGACGTCCGCGCCCGCCGACTCCGTCGCCCGCGAGAGGGTCGACGCCGTGGCGTCGACCCTCGACGGCTTCGAGCTCGCGCAGGTCGACCTCGATCTGCGCCGCGAGGGCGACGTGCTCGGCAACCTGCAGTCCGGCGGCCGGTCGTCGCTCCGACTGCTGAGAGTCGCCCGCGACGGCGACCTGATCGGCCTCGCGCGAGAGCACGCGGCCGAGGTGCTCGACGACGACCCGCGCCTGGCCGACCACCCCGCCCTGGCCGCGGCCATCGCGAGACGGCTCGACGATCGCGGACGCGAGGCGATGGGCAAGAACTGACGTCTCCGCCTGCGCGCCCGACGTCCGGTGGATGCTCGGCCAACCTCCCGGGCCGGGCCGCTACTGTGTCCGCATGAGCAGGATCGCCGTCGTCCCCGGGTCGTTCGACCCCGTCACCCTCGGCCACATCGACGTGATCGCCCGGGCCGCCAACATCTTCGATCAGGTGCATGTGCTCGTGGTGCACAACCCCGACAAGTCGGCTCTGCTCCCGCTCACCCAGCGGGTCTCGCTGCTCACCGCCGCTCTGCGTGAGGCCGGGCTGCCCGACACCGTCAGCGTGCACAGCTGGAGCATGGGTCTGCTCGTCGACTACTGCACCGACGTCGGCGCCAGCGTGCTGGTGAAGGGCATCCGCTCGCAGGTCGACGTCGCGTACGAGACCCCGATGGCGATCATGAACCGCAGCCTCGCCGGCGTCGAGACCGTCTTCCTCCTGCCCGACCCCGCCCACGCGCACGTCTCGAGCTCGCTCGTCCGGCAGGTCGCGGGGCTCGGCGGCGACGTGTCGCCGTACGTGCCGAGGGTCGTCGCGGAGTACCTCGAGACCACCTGAGACGCACCGGGTGATCGCGACGACCGCCTCCTCGAGGGGGTCCGTTCCGAACACCGCGTGACGCTCCTCCCGCCGAACCGCTCGATCACTCCTCAGAAAGCGATCCGATGACAACGACCAGCCGTCCCGCCGACCGGCCGAGCGCCTCCGCCGACGAGGGCCTCATGCCGCTGGCCGACGTGCAGCGACGTGCGCGGGACATCCTCGAGGCCATCGGCACCGTCATCGACGGGAAGGACGGCGCCATCGGCACGGCCCTGACCGTGCTGCTCGCCGAGGGGCACCTCCTGATCGAGGACGTCCCCGGGGTCGGCAAGACCCAGTTGGCGCGCGCGCTCGCCAAGGCCGTAGACGCCACCGTCACGCGCATCCAGTTCACCCCCGACCTGCTGCCGAGCGACATCACCGGCGTCTCGGTCTTCGACCGGCCCTCCGGGGGTTTCGAGTTCAAGCCCGGCCCGGTCTTCGCCAACGTCGTCATCGGCGACGAGATCAACCGCGCGTCCCCGAAGACGCAGTCCGCCCTGCTCGAGAGCCTCGAGGAGCGCCAGGTGACGGTCGACGGCATCACGCACCCCCTGCCCGACCCGTTCCTCGTCGTCGCGACGCAGAACCCGGTCGAGATGGAGGGCACCTACTCGCTTCCCGAGGCGCAGCGCGACCGGTTCATGGCGCGCATCTCGCTCGGCTACCCCGACGCCGAGAGCGAGCTCCGCATGGTGCAGCAGCGTGAACGGGTCAGCCCGCTCGATGTCCTGAAGCCCCTCGTGTCGCTGACCGACCTCCGCCGCATGATCGCCGCCGTCCGCGCCGTCTACACGGCCGAGGCCGTCGAGCGCTACGCCGTCGCCGTCGTCCAGGCCACGCGCGTGCACCCCGACGTCCGACTCGGCGCGAGCCCGCGGGCAACCCTGCAGCTGATGCGCGCGTCGAAGTCGTGGGCGGCGCTCAACGGTCGCGAGTTCGTCGTGCCCGACGACATCGACGCCATGAGCGGGCCGGTGCTCGGTCACCGCATCATCCTCGCCGGGCGAGCCGGTGCCGGGGCGGTCTCGGCCGCCTACGACGTCGTGGCGGACGTCGTCGCGGCGACTCCCGTCCCCCTCGGCGACGCGCGCTGACCGTGACCGATCGGGTCGCGGCGCCGCCGACGCCGCACGGCGACGTGCCGGCGCGGCCGGGCGTGCGTGCGCAGACGGGCATCACCCGCGGGGGAGCGCCCCGGCCGACCCTGCGCGGCGGCGCGGTCGTCGGCGTCGGCGTCGCCCTCGTCGCGACGGGAGCCGTCGTCCCGTCTCCGGCGCTCGTCTTCGCCGGCACGACCCTGGTCGTCCTGGTGGTGGCCGTGCTCGTCTCGCTGCTGTTCCGACGCCCCCTGATCACGGTCGCCCGGCGCTTCTCGCCCGATCGCGGCATGGCCGGCTGGTCCGTCGACGAGACCGTGACCCTGACCGCCCCCGGCGGCGCGGCGGGCCGCATCGGCATCCGCGACGACGTCGGCTGGCGCCGCACCAGGGCATCCGAGGCGGTGGGGGTCACGCTCGTGCCGGGCCGCGCCTCCTCGGCCGTGTTCCGTCACGAGGGCCTGCCGCGCGGGCGACACCGCGTCGGGCCTCTGCACGTCGATCTGATCGAGTCGTTCGGCGTCGCCCGGCGTCGGGTCGTCGCCCCCGGCGGTACCGAGCTGCTCGTCGTGCCCGAGGTCCACGACCTGGGGCTCGGTGCCGAGTCCCGCGCCCTCGGGGACGGCGCCCGCCGTCAGCGGGAGCACAGCCTGGCCGGTGGAGACGACGACCCCGTCACCCGCGAGTACCGACGCGGAGATCCCATGCGGCGCGTCCACTGGAAGGCCTCGGCCCGTCATGACGAGCTCATGGTGCGGCAGGAGGAGCAGCACGGCCTGCCGAGCGCCCGCCTCGTGCTCTCGACGGGGGTCGACGGCTGGTCCGACGCCCGGACGGGCTCCGACGGGTCGGCCGTCAGCGACGCCTTCGAGTGGGCCGTCTCGGTCGTCGCGACCCTGGGTGTCGAGTTCGGGCGCAGCGGCTCCGTGGCCCAGGCGACGACTCCCGAGGGCGACGTCGTCGCCCGCAACGACCCGGACTCGACCGCCTCGTACCTCGAGTCGCTCGCCGACCTCCGGCTGGGCGACGCCGGTCACCGCTCGGCCGCGCCCGCCGCGCCGCGTGAGCCCGTCGTCGCCGTCGTGTCGGGTCTCCGGCCGCGAGAGCTCGAGTCGCTCGGGCGCTCGCGGGGCGTCGGCTCGTCCGCCGTCGCACTCGTCGTCTCGCCGCCCCTCGGCTTCAGCGAGACGACCGCATCGCGGGGCGGCGTCACCGGTGCGGAGACCCTCGGCCCCGATCGGGTGGCGGCCGCCCTCCGCGACGCCGGCTGGCGCGTGGTGGAGGTCTCGTCCGGCGATCCGGTCGCCGACGTCGTGCTCCAGGCGAGGCCGCTCGATGACTGACGCCCCGCTCCGGCGCCCGGTGGTGCGCGTCGCCGCCGCCTCGTGGCTGCCCACCCTCTTCGCCTGGCTCGTGTTCGTCGCGTCGCTGGCGAGCCTCCATCCGCTGTTCGTCGGGACGGGCTGGTGGTTCGCCGCCGCATTCGTCTCCGCCGTGGTGCTCGGCGTCTCGCTGGCCGTCCGGGGCCTCCGGGCGCCGGCCTGGGTCGGCTGGATCGTGGGCGCCGTCGCGGGCTCGGCCGTGACCTGCGCCTTCGTCTCGGGCGGCACGGCCGTCCTCGGCGTCATCCCCACGTCGGCGACGCTCCAGCGGATGCGCGACCTCGCCGATCAGGCCGAGGCGGCCATCGTCGGCGAGGCGGCGCCCCTCGACGTCACCGACGGCGTGCTCGCGACGGTGCTCGTGTCGGTCCTGGCGGCGGCCGTGCTGATCGACCTCGTCTCGTCCGTCGGGCAGCTGCCCGCGTTCACGGGGGTGGTGCCGGTCGTCGTCCTCGCCGTGCCGGCGTTCGTGCCAGGGGTCGAGACGAGCTGGCCGTTCGTCGTGGCGACCGTGCTGCTCTTCCTCGTGCTCCTGGCGCTGGCCACCGGCAGGCACCCCACGCGCGGCGGTCTCGTCGGGGGTCTGGCCGCGCTCGGCGTCGCCGGCCTGCTGACGGCCACCGTGCCCCTCGGCGGCCTCGCGCCCCTCGCCGGCACGGGCGGCTCCGGTCTCGGGCTGGCCACCGGCGTCAATCCGATCATCGACCTCGGCGACGACCTGCGTCGTGGCGCCCCGGTCACGGTGCTGACCTACCGGTCCTCCGACGCCGACGGCGAGTACCTGAAGCTCGTCGACCTCGTCGACTTCTCGGGTCGCTCGTGGAGTCCCGCCGAGGGCGAGTCCGACCCGGAGGCGACCCTCGACCGGCTCCCGGCCGCTCCCGGCGTCGCCGAGGCCACCGACCGCCGGGCCGTGACCACCGAGATCGACGTCGGCGCTCTCCGCAGCCCCTACCTGCCGGTGCCGGTGCCGGCCACCCGCATCGAGGGCCTCGGCGACGAGTGGGAGGTCGTGGACGAGTCGGGGGTGACCGTCCGCAGCACGACGACCGGCACGCAGGGCCTCGACTACACGGTCGAGAGCGCTCCGGTCGACCCCACCCGCGACCAGGTCGTCGCGTCGTCGGCCGGCGACGACACCGCGATGGCCGACTACCTCTCGATCGACGGGGTGCCCCAGAGCGTGATCGCGCTGGCCTCCGAGGTGACGGCCGACGCCCCCAACGACTTCGACGCCGCCGTGGCCCTCCAGGACTTCTTCCGAGACGGCGACTTCACCTACTCCGAGGAGACCCCCGTCGATCAGGGCTACGACGGCAGCGGTCTCGAGGCCGTGCAGACCTTCCTCGAGGTCCGCAGCGGATACTGCGTGCACTTCGCCTCGTCGATGGCCGTCATGGCGCGGACGCTCGGCATCCCCTCGAGGGTCGCGGTCGGGTTCCTGCCCGGCGAGTCCACGGGCTTCGGGGCTGAGGCCGAGCGTCGCGTGAGCAGCGACGACCTGCACACCTGGCCCGAGCTGTACTTCGAGGGGCTCGGCTGGGTGCCCTTCGAGCCGACCGTCGGCCTGGGCAGCCCGCAGGCGTACCTCCAGCCCACGGGTGTCGAGCCGAGCGCCGCGCCGACGGCCGACGACGCCGCGACGCCCACGCCCTCCGCCGACGACGCGCCGGCCCAGACCCCCTCCGCGACGCCGTCCGCCGACGCGTCCGATCCGACCGCCGCGGGCTCCGCCTCGGGCACGGGCGGCCCCGGCCTCGGGTCGGCCGGTCTGATCGCCCTCGTGCTGCTCGCGGTCGTGCTGATCGTGCCCTCGGCGCTCCGGGCCGGGCGCCGCCGACGTCGATGGGCCACCCCGCCGCCGGACGTCGCGCTCGCCGTCTGGCACGAGGTCGTCGACACGGCCGCCGATCTGGGGCTGCACGTCCCATCGGGGGCGACGCCCACCGCGGCCGCGGCGCTCCTCCGCACGAGACTCTCGTCACGACCGGAGACCGAGGAGGCGCGGGTCGCCCTCGACCGCCTGGTCGCCGCCCTGCAGAGCGAGCGGTACGGCGGGGTCGCCGCCCCCGACGGCACGAGGGCGGACGCCCGGCTCGTGGTCGACGGCCTCCGTTCGGCGTCGAGTGCGCGTGACCGCCTCGCCGCGCGGTTCGCTCCGCGATCGCTGTTCGCGACCTCCCCTGCGAAGACCGGGTCGACGGCGTAAACTCGTCTCCCGTGCCTCATTTCAACCTGACCCCCTACACGCTCCCGGTGTACGACCTCATGCACCGCCCGGGCGAGATGCGCGAGCGCACGCTCGACGTCGTGGTCCCCGAGCGGCTCGGCGAGGGCCAGATCTCGGTCGCGGCGGGCGATCCGCTCCGCCTCGACGTGCGGCTCGAGGGTCTGCACGACGGCATCCTGGTCTCGACGCACGTGTCGGGCACGGCGACCGGCGAGTGCAGCCGATGCCTGAAACCGCTCTCCGAGCCGGTGGAAGTCGATTTCGCCGAGCTTTTCGCGTACGCTATCGACGAAGCTTTTGACTATCAGGTTCACGACGACCACGTGGATCTTGAACCTGTGGTCAGAGACGCAGTGGTTCTGTCACTGCCCTTCCAGCCGGTCTGTCGGCCGGATTGTCCTGGACTCGACCCCGCCACGGGTGAACGGATCGAAGACATCCACGACTACCAGCCCGAAGAGGACATCGACCCCCGCTGGTCGGCACTCACCGGGTTCCAGGCTGAATCGGCACCTGCCGAGGGCTCGCCCGACACCGACTCGCGTCGGTAGGGGTGGCCGGCGGCCTCCCCGGGCCGCATCACACCACCGCGTCACCCACCAGTCAGACCAGGCCCCCTGCGGGGGAGCCGCAAGAGAGAAGAGATGCTCATGGCCGTTCCGAAGCGGAAGCAGTCACGCTCGAACACGCACGCCCGTCGCTCGCAGTGGAAGGCGACGCCGGTCCAGCTCGTCAAGACCATCGAGAACGGCAAGGTCACCTACAGCCTCCCGCACCGCGCGAAGGTCGTCGAGGACAGCGCCGGCACCGCCCTGTACATGGAGTACAAGGGCCGCAAGGTCGCCGACGTCTGAGCACTCCCGTCGTGATCACGTCTCCCTCGGCGGTGTCGAGATGACGTCGACTTCTGATCAGCCCGAGTCGCGCCTCCGCGCCGACCGGGCTGATCTGCTGTCACGCCTCGACATCGACATCCGACCCGAACTGCTCGATCTCGCGCTGACGCACCGCTCGTACGCGTACGAGAACGGCGGCATCGCCAACAACGAGCGTCTCGAGTTCCTCGGTGACTCCATCCTCGGGCAGGCCGTCACGGTCATGCTCTTCACGGCGAACCCCGATCTCGACGAGGGCGACCTCGCCAAGCGACGCGCGAGTCTCGTCAGCACCGTCGCGCTGGCCGAGGCCGCCCGGGTCATCGGTCTCGGCGACCACCTCCGACTCGGTCGGGGGGAAGAGCTGACCGGCGGGCGCGACAAGCCCTCGATCCTCGCCGACACGGTCGAGGCGATCATCGGCGCGACCTATCTCGACGCCGGCGGAGACACGGCGACCGCTCTCGTCCTCCGCTTGATCGCACCTCTGCTCGACGATCCCGACCGCTTCGGCGCCGCGATGGATCCGAAGACGAGTCTGCAAGAGCTCGCGGCCTCGCTCGGGCGCGGCATGCCGACCTATCACGTCAGCGACAGCGGCCCGGATCACGACAAGAGGTTCCACGCCAGCGTCCGCCTGGGCGGCGACGACGTCGCGACCGGCATCGGCAGCAGCAAGAAGCAGGCCGAGATGTCTGCGGCCCTCGAGGCGTGGACGCGACTCAGCACACCGGTCGACGGTCTCTGAGCGGTGCCCGAGCTCCCTGAGGTCGAGGTCGTCCGCGCCGGGCTGCAGCCCGTCGTCGCGGGCGCCGTCGTGACCGGTGTCGACGTGCTCGACCACCGGTCGCTCAAGCGTCATCGCGGTCCGTCCGACGACTTCGTCGACCGGCTCGTGGGCGGCACGATCGACGCGGCGGTCCGTCGCGGCAAGTTCCTCTGGTTCCCCTTCGAGCCCGCGGCGCCGCACGAGCAGCCCCTCGCCCTCGTCGCCCACCTCGGCATGAGCGGTCAGGTGCTGCTCCGCAGTCGCGACGCCGAGCCCGACCGCCTGATGCGCATCCGGCTCGACGTCGAGAGCCCCGCGCACGGGCCGGTCCGGCTCGCCTTCGTCGACCAGCGCATCTTCGGCTCGATGGCTCTCGACGACACGGTGCCCACCCTCGACGGGCGACCTGCGGGGTTCTCCGGAGCGCGCCTCCTCGGCTCTCCGGCCCCCGCAGGCGGCGCCACCTCTGACGTCGAGTCCGCAGCCGACGAGACGGCAGCCGACGAGAACGCGGCAGCCTGGGTCCGACGGGTGCCGCAGCAGGTCTCGCACATCGCCCGAGACCCGCTCGACCCGGCGTTCGACGAAAACCGGGTGCTGACGCGGCTGCTCGCGCGGCGCACCGGCGTCAAGCGGGCGCTGCTCGATCAGGGGCTGCTCAGCGGCGTCGGCAACATCTACGCCGACGAGAGCCTCTGGGCTGCTCGGGTGCACCCCGATCAGCCCACCGAGTCGTTCTCGCGGGCCCGCGCACGGGTGCTGCTCGCCGAGGTCCGCGTCGTGCTGCTCAAGGCGCTCGGCGAGGGCGGCACGAGCTTCGACGCCCAGTACGTCAACGTGAACGGCCAGTCCGGCTACTTCAGTCACAGCCTCAACGCGTACGGGCAGCAGGGCAGGCCGTGCCCCCGGTGCGGAGCCGAGATCGTGCGCGAGGCCTTCATGAACCGCTCGTCGCACTTCTGCCCGAGGTGCCAGCGCGTCCGCTGACCCATCCGCACCTATTCTTGAGCGACGGTCACCCCGCAGACAGGACCCGAGGAGGCGCGGCGCATGTACCTGAAGAGCCTCACCCTCAAGGGCTTCAAGTCGTTCGCCTCGCCCACGACGTTCGCTTTCGAGCCGGGGGTCACCTGCGTGGTCGGCCCGAACGGATCGGGCAAGAGCAACGTGGTCGACGCTCTCGCCTGGGTGATGGGCGAGCAGGGCGTCAAGAACCTCCGCGGCGGCAAGATGGAGGACGTCATCTTCGCGGGCACGTCGACCCGGGGCCCGCTCGGCCGGGCGCAGGTCGTGCTGACGATCGACAACAGCGACGGCGCGCTGCCGATCGACTACACCGAGGTGACGATCAGTCGCACGCTGTTCCGCAACGGCGGCAGCGAGTACGCGATCAACGGCGAGGGCTGCCGGCTGCTCGACGTGCAAGAGCTGCTGAGCGACTCCGGCCTGGGGCGCGAGATGCACGTCATCGTCGGTCAGGGGCAGCTCGACGCGGTGCTGCGGGCGACTCCGGAGGAGCGGCGCGGCTTCATCGAAGAGGCGGCGGGCATCCTGAAGCACCGCCGCCGCAAGGAGAAGACCCTCCGCAAGCTCGACGCCATGCAGGCGAACCTGACGCGGTTGAGCGACCTGGCGGGCGAGATCAGGCGGCAGCTGAAGCCGCTCGGGCGCCAGGCCGAGATCGCCCGCGAGGCGCAGACGATCGCCGCCGTGGTGCGCGACGCCCGGGCGCGGCTCCTCGCCGACGAGGTCGTCGGGCTGAAGCGGTCCCTCGACGCCCGGTCGCGCAGCGAGGCAGAGCAGAAGGCCCAACGCGAGCTTCTCACCGGCCGTCTCGGCGAGATCGCCGCCGACGAGCAGCGCCTCGAGCAGTCGATGGCGGGCGACGACGTCGACCGGGCGCGACGGGTCGCGTTCGAGCTCGAGTCCGTGCACGAGCGCCTCCGCAGCCTGTCGAGCCTCGCCCGCCAGCGCCTGCAGCTGCTCGCCCAGCAGGCCGAGCAGCCCGTCGCCGTGACCACGGTGTCGGCGGGCATGGTCGCCGACGCCCGAGACGAGGCCGAGCGCCTGCAGGGCGACGTCGCGGCGGCCGCCGAGGCCGTCGAGGAGGCCCGCGGCGGGCTGGCCTCCGCCCGTGGGGCGCTCGACGCCCTCGACGACGAGATCTCCGCCCAGAGCGCTCTCGTCTCGAAGCACGATCTCGAGGCCGGGCGCCTCCGCTCGGCGCTCGACCTGGCCCGGTCGCGACTCGCTGCGGTGCGGGGGGAGCGCCTCCGGCACGAGACGGCCCTGCAGTCCGCCGAGACCCGCCGTGACGCCGCGCACGCCGAGCTCGAGGCCCTCGACCACGAGGCGCCCGAGGGCGACGGGGTCGACCACGTCGCGGCCCAGGCGGGCGCCGGGAGCGAGGCGGCGGGCCTGGGGGCGCGCGTCGGCGG